>JAJUJY010000076.1 GCA_029265085.1 Chloroflexota bacterium | reverse complement strand
TTGCCGCCGCCAGTTGGGTCAATACCGCCGGTATCGACAATATTAAAAGCCCGGCCGTTCCACTCCGACTCTGAAAACAACCGGTCGCGGGTTGTGCCCGGCACATCATCCACAATTGCCAGCGGTTCACCTGCCAGCCGGTTGAAAAAAGTGCTTTTTCCTACGTTGGGTCGCCCCACCAATGCCACAAATGGTTTATTCATCAAATTTCCTTCTACTTATCTTACGGTGACGCCGTACTCTTCGTCGGGGTCGAGGCAGCACCGATCACAACTTCGAGGTTTTCCGGGAGAATCGACTCGACCCGCAAATCAGCAATAGCCACTTCAACGCGCGGATCCACTTGATAGGTGCCCCGGACATAATCTTTCAAATCGACGATCACCCGCACATCTTCCACCTTTAATCGGTCTAACAAAGCCACAGGCCCCGATAATATCACAGTTACCGTTTCTGGTGAACTAACTGCACCCAATCCGGGGGGTAAATTGGTAAAAATGACCGGCACATTGGGTAAAGTCAGGCTGGATTCAATAGCCGCAATCCCCACCCGCACCAATACGCTAGTTTGATCCCCTACCACCGAGACGCCATCCGGAAGATTCAGTGAAAGGGAGATATCCAGATCATCATTGGCGTTATTGATATTAATAGGAACAGTTTCTACATAACCCGGCAAATTACTGACCACAGCCGGGTCCGCTGAAAAAACAGTCACCGCAGGTGGGAAAACCGATATATTGGTTAACCGGTAGCCGTCAGCCACCTGCCCTTCTACTACCACCTGCACAACGACATTCCGGTACCCATAGCGCTGGCTGATCTCTTGGTTGACTGTAATCCGGTCTGGCACCAGGGTTAAACCGCCAATCGAGGCTTCATTACTATCCAGCGCCTGAAGGTTTACCGTGCGGTTAATCGTTTCGCTGGCCTGGTTAATATCCAGCTGCGCGCGCACTTCTTTAACCTTATTGACCAAAGATTCTGGTCCGCTCACCGTGACGGTTGTCTGGCTCAGGATCGGATCTTCTGCCAGGAATCCAACCGCTGGCGTACCGCGCTGCACCAGGTTAATCGGCAATTCCCGGCTGGCCAAAGGCTCCAGGGTCAGGTTTACTGTCCGAGGTGAAATTGAAACAATTTGCACCGGTCGTAAACCAACCTGCACCTGTACATTTAATGTATGTGTACCGGACTGCAAACCCGATAAATCCAAAATCGCCCGCACAGCCCCCGGTTCATTAATTAAATCTGTCCAGATTGAACGCGGGGCCGAGAGTGTCAAATTCAACGTATCTGGAATATCGCTGGTTAATACCAAAGCTGCATCCTGTCCAATCACCTCAATTGGCACGGGCTGCGGATAAATCCGCTCTTCCGTTGGATCATTTGAGGTAACCGCAGAAATCCAAACCGCCAAAGCCAAAATAAAGGCGGTAAAGAAAGCAGGGAAAAGTTTGGTTAACCGGCGCAGCGTATCCATTCTTACCCCTATTCCTCTGTAAAGGGCTTCTTACCCGCAGACTTTTTGGGCTTGAAATAATCCCAAAGACTGCGCTCTAATTTCACCGGCTGGTAAAATGCCAGCAAAATATTTTCCAGTCGTTCGCTGTCCAACCGCCGGATCATCCGGCCGCCGTGCGCAATCGAGATAGAACCGGTTTCCTCCGAAACAACCACCGCAATGGCATCGGTAGCTTCTGAAGTACCCAAAGCAGCCCGATGGCGCAATCCCATCTGCCGCTCTGGTGAACGGTTTAGAATACCGCTAGCGGAGAGCGGCATCACACAAGCCGCCGCAACCACCTGATTTTCAGCAATGATCGCTGCACCATCGTGCAGCGGTGTGTTTGGGTAAAATATTTGCAGGAGCAATTCAGGTGTAACCTTAGCGTTTAGCCGCACGCCTGTGCGCACATATTCCTGCAGCCCTTCACCGCGCTGCAAAATAATTAATGCACCATGCTGACGGGCAGAAAGCCGGGCACACGCCGTAACCACTGCTTGAATGGTTTGCTGCATCACGTCAATGGAAGCGGTTGGCCGGGAAAGGAAAATTCTCTGCCCCGTGCCAGCCCGACCCAATCGCTCTAATCCGCGCCGGATTTCTGGCGCAAAGATCACCGGAATTGCCAGTACCAAGGTTGGAACGGTGGTGCGGATCAACCAGGAAAACGCCGGCAGGTTCACCAGGCTGGTTAACAGGGTTAATAACACAATCACCAAAACCACTCCGCGCATCAAGACCATCGCCTGGGTATCGCGCAGCAGCAGCAAAATGCCAAACAAGACCATTGTCACCAGGAATAGATCCAGAGCGCTTAGCCAGGTGAAGCGCTGAAAAATAAAAAAGATCTCATTCAACAGGTTTGGCACGGTAAATTCTTTAGTCTCAATTCAATGGTTGGAAACCAACGGCTTCCATGAAAGATAATTTTATATCGGCCGCAGGATTCGATCCTGGCGCAGTTTCTTAAAATACAGGATCGTATCAGCAGGCATAGACTCCCGCGCCGCATCCTGCCAGGCAAGTACTTCCAGGGCCTGGGGAGTTGTGCGCGCATAGCCCAACTCATTCCACAAAACTTCGTATTGAGCCAGCTCGGGTTGGGCAAATATTAATGAAGCTTCACACTGCAAATCTCTGGAAGCTTTTTCCATCTCTGTCACCAGGGCTGGTAAGGCTTGCTTTGCCGGGATGACAGAGTCGATCACAATATCGGTGGTTCGAGCCACCAGGTTCTCCACCTGCCAGCCAATTAGCCCGGAAAGCGTCTGGTCTTTCTGCAATAACATAAAGGCTTTTTCACCAAAGGCTGCCATAATATCATCCTGGGTAACCGGCCGGGCACGTTTATGCAGCCGGTTAATTAACGCGGCAATCTCAGCCGAACTGCGCGGTTTTCCCCGAACGACATTCAGGCTGCCGGAAGCGGCCTCAGTCTTAACCGGCTGAATGGATTCCTCTTCTTGCACCGGAACCGACTTCCGCCAGGCCAACACCACCTGCTTCCAGGTTTCCTCAAACGAGCTTCCGTTTTTAATCACCACATTTGCAGCGGCAATTTTATGTTCCTGAGGCGGCTGAGAAACGATTCGAATCCTGGCATCGGCTTCACTCATCTTCCGGTTGTTCATCAAACGAGCCATCTGAATATCCGGCGGTGCATAAACCACCCAAACACTGTCACAACCTGCATGCAGATTGGCTTCTAACAACTTAATTGCTTCTATCACAATGACCGGCTGGGTAGCGCGCCGGATCATGAAATCAATCGCCTGCAAGACCAGCGGGTGAACGATTTTTTCCAGGCGAACCAATGCTTCAGGATCGTTAAATACCAAACGACCCAGGCGGGCGCGATCAATCTGCTCATCCGGGCCAAGAATGAAGCGGCCAAAAATGTCCACAACCGGCTTATAACCAGGTGCACCTTTCGCAATAGCGCGGTGAGCTAAAGCGTCTGCATCGATACCATATGCCCCCATATGCTCCAGCATCTTTCGCACCACGCTTTTACCCGTGCCGATATTACCGGTCAGCCCGATGACGTATTTACCTGCCCATTTACCCACAAAACCTCCATTAACAGCCAGCACAAACCAGCTGTTCAGATGGTTTAAGCTCCTTCCATTTTAGCCGGGGCAGGCAAGAATGTCAAAGGATTTTGAAGGCCCCCTCCTGCCTTGCAAGATTAACCTATTCTTTTACCAGTTCCACAGCAATGACCGCGTATTCCATTTTACGGCCAGAACCAAGCAGGTCAAAAAACAGTTTGGCCAACCCGTACTTTTTACGCAGCCATTGGTTCACCTCTTCAGAACGGTTTCCATTAATTAAGTGGGCTGTCCCAGCGACCCATTCCCCTCGGAGGTCGCCTTGAGACGCGCATGGCGCAACACGTACGGAGCGGTTATTGCGAATACGTTTTACCTTGCCTGAATCCTTGCCAGTCCGAATATACAACACACCATCACGTTCCACAAACCAGACCGGTGTAGCCACCGCCTGTCCGCTTTTTCGGTACGTTTCGATATTCAGGTAACTTTGGCGTTTAAATTGTTCAATTGCATTGATTGTTCCCATGATCTCATATTCTCCGCTTTCCATTCTATAATATGCCAAAACATTAATCATTGCTTTGCCTAAGGTTTCCCTGCGAGTCATGACAAACTTCGGATACGCAAGGATTTTCTGCGCTTATCAATCGACTAAGTCCTCTTTATAATTATCAGATATTATTAAAAGCAAAGAATGCCGGATTCTGCGCTGAGTGAAATTTTTTTATCTACACCTGGCTGGGTTATTGTTTATCATCCTTCATATTTATTATTGATCACCCAGATAGCGAATTGCGGTGATTTTGATGACTGAAGTAATACCTGCAAATCACCAGCCAGAGAGAAAAAATCAAGAATTTTGGATAATGCCAGCGGCAAACAGCAGGAATGACGCTTTCTGCATCTGTATGGGATTAATATCCAGACAGAAATGACTCCGGTGAGAAATAAATCTACAATAGGGTTTCTATTGAGAAGTTCAGCCGTTACCTGGCACAGGTTCACCAGAGAAGGCTGCAAAGAAAGGATTGTGCTATGCAACCTACCCTGCCCGAAAAACGATGGTGGAAAGAGTGTGTCGTTTATCAGATTTACCCGCGCAGTTTCTACGATAGCAACGGCGATGGTATTGGCGACCTGCGCGGTATCATCCAGAAACTGGATTACCTCAAGACTTTAGGGGTGGATGTCATCTGGCTCTCACCCGTTTACAAATCGCCAAATGACGACAATGGATACGACATCAGTGATTACCAGGACATCATGACCGAGTTTGGCACGTTAGCCGACTGGGAAGAAATGATCGAAGGTATGCACCAACGCGGTATCAAGCTGGTCATGGATCTGGTCGTCAACCACTCTTCGGATGAACACCACTGGTTTATAGAATCCCGCAAATCAAAAGATAATCCGTACCGCGATTATTACATCTGGCGGCCGGGTAAAGAGGGGCGCGAACCAAACAACTGGGCTTCTGCTTTTCTTGGCTCTGCCTGGGAATATGATGCCGCAACCGGCGAATACTATCTGCACCTGTTTTCCAAAAAACAACCAGATCTCAATTGGGAAAATCCCAAAGTGCGCCAGGAAATCTTTAAAATGATGCACTGGTGGCTTGAGAAGGGCGTGGATGGTTTCCGCATGGATGTGATCAACATGATCTCCAAAGTCCCTGGACTGCCAGACGCAGGGCAATATGTACCTGGAAACTACCAATTCCCCAATCATGAGTCTGTGAACGGCCCTCTACTGCTGGAATTTTTGGCCGAGATGAAACAAGAAGTCCTCTCAAAGTACGACTTGATCACCGTTGGCGAGACCCCACAAGTGACGACCGAACACGCTTCGGCTTTGACCAATCCGAAGACCGGTCCGCTCAATATGGTTTTCCAGTTTGAACATATGGACCTGGAAACCGACCCGGACAGCCCCTACGGCCGCTTTAGCGTCCGGCCGCTTCGCTTGACCGAGTTGAAACAATTGATCTCTCGTTGGCAGGTTGACCTGGAAGGCCGCGGTTGGAACAGCAACTACCTCAACAACCACGACCAGGCCCGCCAGGTATCCCGGTTTGGCAATGATGGGGAGTACCGTGTCCAATCTGCCAAGATGTTGGGCACCTTCGTGCACATGCTGCAAGGCACGCCGTATATCTATCAGGGTGAAGAGATTGGTATGACCAATGTGGCCTTTGAGCACATTGAAGACTATAACGATATTGAAATCAAGAACTTTTATCGCACCCATGTGATCGAGGGCAGCGCCGACCCGGCTGAAATCATGCGCATGATTCACAACCGAGGCCGCGACAACGCCCGTACCCCCATGCAGTGGAACAGCGCACCTCAGGCCGGATTTACGACTGGAACACCCTGGTTAAAGGTCAACCCTAACTACACTGACATTAATGTAGAGCAGGCATTGGCCGACCCTGACTCAATCTTCTATTATTATCAAAAGCTGATCCAGCTTCGTAAGCAGGTTCCTGCCGTTGTTTATGGGCGTTATGATTTACTCCTGCCGGAAGATGAAAAAATTTACGCCTTTACCCGAACTTTAACGGATCAACAACTTCTTGTGATCCTCAACTTCAGCATACAACCCGTTCCATTTGTTCTGCCGGAGGAAATCAAGAAGTCCAAAGCAGAAATTCTGATTGCGAATTATCCTGTTGAACCCAATGAAGATTTTCGCAAATTCGAATTAAAACCGTACGAAGCACGGGTATATCAACTGAAAGACTAGCCCGTGGAAGTTTTTCAGTTATTATTCTAGACACAAACTACCAGATTACCAGGTAGTTAATGAAGGAGCAAGACATGCAGTCAACGCCAGCAAAAGATCGTACATTCAAGGAAATCCTCGGTTCACTGATTGGGCCGTTAGATTTTTCCTGGAAAAATCTACAGGAATACTTGTTCATTATTTTGGGTGCGCTGATCCAGGCACTTTCGATGCGCCTTTTTCTTGTCCCAGCCGGACTGGTTAGCGGCGGCATCAGCGGTATTGCTCAGATCGTCAATCATTACACCCTTTGGCCGATTGGTTTGATGGTATTTGTAGGAAATTTACCCCTGTTTGTTTTGGGGTGGCGCTACCTGGGCGGTGCTCGTTTTGCCAAACGGACCGCGCTTTCCATCGCCTTATTCTCAATATTCACCGACTTGCTCGTCTATTTTATTCCTGCCAGCGGTATGACCGACGACCTGGTATTGGACTGCCTGTACGGCGGTTTAACCCTGGGAATTGGCCTGGGGCTGGTGTACCGAGGTCAAGGCACCAGCGGCGGCTCAGATATCCTCGGGCGTATTCTCAATCACCGCCTGGGAATTTCCATTTCGCAGGCGTACTTGATCACCGACACCCTGGTTGTACTGGCGGGCGGTGTCGCGTTTGATTGGGAACGCGCCTTGTACGGTTTGCTGGTCATCTATGTCAGCGGGTTAGCCGCCGAAATGATCTCAGAGGGTTCCAGCGTATTCCGCACCGCCATGATTATCACCAATTTCCCTGACCAGGTGACCAAAAGCATCATGGATGTATTGGAACGCGGTGTAACCGTATTACCGGGAACCGGCGCTTATACGGGTGCTGATCGCCCTGTATTGTACTGCGTTGTCACTCGTTCAGAGGTCAACCAGCTCAAAGAACTGGTGCGTGAAGCCGACCCCAAAGCCTTTATGGTCATTGGACAGGCGCACGAAGCCCTGGGCGAAGGTTTTCGGCCGCTGCTCAAATAGCCAAAACAAACGCGTGGGTCACCCCCACGCGTTGATTTTTAATAACACGCCTGCCACAATCGCAATTTGCCCTAAATGATACGTTATCATCACGATAACCCTTCCGTAACGCGTTGGTGCAATAAAGCGGTTGCGCGAGAGCGTCATATCGGAAAAGAAAAATAAAATTGCCCCACCAGAAGCCAACAAAGCCGCATTCAACGGCCATTCCGGGCGCAGCAGGGTCAACAACGCGGAATACAACATCAAACTGATCACGACCAGGTAAGCAAACACCGGCAAACGCAGCCGGCGCGTCTCCGGTTTGCTGATCACTCCGCGGCGCAGCTGGCGGTACCCAACGGCATCGACTACGATGATCGGCAGCAGCAAAGCCAACGATTCCCAACGCAGTGGAGGCAATCCCTGGTTAAAACCTACCAGGTAAAAAACATGGGCGATAAAAAAGCCAACCAGCCCCAAAATAAAGTAACTGGGCGGGAGCATTAACATCACATCGCCAATCAATGAAAAGATCAGCGCCACCCCAAACCAAAAAGCATCCGCCTGCCAGCCGCCCAGTACTGAAAACCAGCCAATGACCGCAATCATCGTCCCCGGCTTGGTCAAGATGCGCAATTTCGGCCAGTTCATACCCCGAGCAATCCAGTCCCCAACCGCCAACACCAAAGCCGCCCCCAGCCATTCCCATCCCATAAAGAATTAGCGCTCCTTTTCTTTGACGTAACCCAACCAACGCAAGGCATCCGGGCTGTTGCGCCAGTTTTTGTTCACCTTAACACGCAGCTCTAAAAAGACTTTGCGCCCGCTCATCGATTCAATCTCTCGTCGGGCAGCTGAGCCAATCTTTTTTAACATTTCCCCCCCTTTGCCAATCACAATCCCCTTGTGAGATTCGCGTTCTACCAGGATGGTGGCAAAGATATAAGCCCCAGAATCCCCTCTTTCGGTAAACTCATCCATGCGCACCGCAATTGCATGCGGAATTTCATCCCGCAGTTGATACAACGCCGCTTCACGAATCAATTCCGCAGCAATATCCCGCTCATAAAAATCAGTCACCTGGTCTTCACTGAAAAATGGTACACCTTCTGGCAGTAGTTCCACCATATGGGTCAAAAGTTCATCACAGCCTGCACGTGTCACCGCGGAAAAACAGTACACGTCAGCCTGCGGGTATAAAGCCAGGTACAAATCCCTGCGCCGTTCAAGCACATCAGTACTGACCAGGTCAATTTTGTTGATCGCCAAAATCAGCGGGGGCAGCGGTGAGGCAGCCCGCAGACGGTCCGCCACACGCACATCTTCTGGAGTGGGATCCTGGTTGGCTTCCACCAGCCAGACAATCACATCCGCATCCTTAAGCGTATCTTCAGCCACCTGGTTCATATACTCACCCAGTTTATGCACAGGTTCATGCATACCAGGGGTATCCATAAAGACCACCTGGGCTTCATCGCTGGTTAAGATGCCCAACTGCCGAATTCGGGTTGTTTGCGGGCGAGGAGAAACCGCGGCAATTTTTTGACCCATCAAAGCATTCATGAGGGTGGACTTACCCACATTGGGGCGGCCAACCAGTGCTACATAGCCAGCTTTGTAATCTTCCACACCCTCATTTTCATCGAACGCTTCGTATTCTTCACCATCTTCAAACAGCTCGTCATCATTTTCTTCCATGCCCGGTTCTCCTTTAATAAATCTTTCTATCCAAATTTTAATTTCTGATTGATCACCTGCCGCCCTTCCAATTCAAGCAGCCAGGTTTTGGTTTCCAGGCCGCCCGGAGCACCGTAACCATGCAAATGTCCATCGGACCCCACCACCCGGTGGCAGGGAATAACCAGCGGCAGCGGGTTAGAGGCCATAAAACTGCCCACCGCCCGCGCTCCTTTCGGGTTACCAGTTTCTTGCGCTAATTGCCCGTAGGTTTTCACCTCACCGTAAGGGAGATCGTAACAGGCCCGCAGCACCTTTTCTTGATAGGGCGTCAAACCGCTCCAGTCAATTGGCAAATCAAACACTTTCCTCGTTCCGGTAAAGTATTCATTTAACTGGGCTTCTATTGTATTCAACATTGCCTGGATCGTTTCATCCGTTGGCTCCAAATCCGGTAAGATTCCAAATTCAATTTGCACCAACCCAGTGGATGAGACCATAATCGTCAGCGGCCCCACCGGTGTTTGCGGCATCACCCGCGACCAGACCAGGGTTTCAAGTTCAGTTATCATCGCTGCTCCAATATTGGGAATTGACGGAGAAAAAACCTATCCTTACAATCAGGTTACCTTCATAGTTTACTACAACTCACCCTTTCTACCGGAATAAGAATAACCGATGACCAGGAAAAACCCAAACTTGCCCAGAAATTTGATTTGTGTTAGGGAGTTGTAAGTCGAGCGTAGGTTAAGCGTAGGTTTCACGTCAAGTATTAGAACAAGATTACTGTTAATATAATAGTCAAAGGGCGACTTCTCTTCTTCTCCTCCTTAATAGTATGCCGGGGTCGGCGTCCCCGGCATACTGTGATTCTCAGCCCCGAATCATCGTCTCAAAAATCCACGATCAAACACAACAGCGAACCCGACCGATTACCCTTATAATTCAGGTAATCGGCTTTTTATTTCAGGGAGGACATGAGTAAACAACGCACCCTACTCTATATATTGATCGGACTGCTCTGGCCTTTGGCAGTTCTGGTGATGTATTACGCCACCCATAAGCCGTTCGGTCCAGAACTGGCTGTAAAGCTGGCAGGGCTAATCTGGCAAAACCTAACCGTCTTTTTCCTGGTTTCACTCGCCGGAGGGATCGGCTGCCGCCTGGCACGCCTGCGCACCCTGCACCAGTTTACCCGCCTGTCGCTGCAAGCAGGACTGGGTTTGGGCATTCTGGGATTGGTTGTCCTGCTTTTAGGTACTACCGCCGGGTTGCCGCGCTGGCTCTTGTGGGTTCTCCTCCTGGCATTGTGGATTGTCTTTTTTCGCTCCATCCTCGACTGGTGGCGGGAATGGTCAGCCTGGCAAATTTTTTGGCAAGAATCCGACGGTTTTGGCAAAGCCGTTGGCTGGATGCTGGGCTTGATCTTGCTGGCTGCCTGGGTCATCACCCTGGCACCGCCGGTCAAATTTGATGCGCTGCTCTATCACCTGACCCTGCCGGCTGCCTATCTGCGCCTGGGCCGGATCAGCGACCTGCCCTGGATTGTGATGAGCGGCCACCCGCAAACCACCGAAATGCTCTACACCTGGGCAATGGCGCTGGGCGGCAGCGCCGCCGCAGCCACCCTGGGTTGGACATTCAGCCTTTTTACCACCCTGGGATTACTTGGCTATTTGCGCCAACGCCTGAATCCGCGGGCAGCCTGGGCTGGTGCTGCCAGTTTATTGTGCGGATATACCCTGGCGATTGCCACCTCCTGGGCATATGTGGACTGGTTGGGTTTATTCTTTGGTTTGGGATGCCTGGTTGCATTCGATTTGTGGCGCAACGAAGGCTCCCGCAATCAACTATGGCTGGCCGGAGCTTTTGCCGGGCTGGCCTTCAGCACCAAATACACCGCCGGTGTGCTTGGCCTGGTCAGCCTGGGAGCCTTAGCCTGGCACTGCTGGCGGCGCAAAACGGCCTACCTGCCTGCCCTCATTCAATTTGGACTGGCAGCAGCGGTCTTTGCCCTGCCCTGGTTGGTGAAAAATCTGATCAATACCGGAAATCCGCTTTATCCGTTCTTCTTCTCGTCCGGGGCAATGGATGAACTGCGCATCGCGGTATACCAGGGACTGCCCCCCGGCGGTAACTGGCTGGATTTCTTCCTGCTGCCTCTGCGCGCCACCGTGATGGGGGTGGATGGAGCAGAAGGATATTCTGTCTCGATTGGACCGCTGCTGTTGGGGTTGGGTGCGCTGGCCTGGGTCGGAAGCAAAAACCATACCGCCGAACAGCGCGGCGGTTTCGAAAATGCTGTTCTGCTGGGGCTGTTGGGCCTGTTGGTCTGGGCGGTTGGCAACCGCTTCTCCGGTTACCTGATCCAGACACGGCTGTATTTTTCGCTCTTTCCGGCATTTGCCGTGCTCGCCGCTTACGGCTTCTGGGGACTTAACCGGCTTTCACTGCCTGCGCTGCGGTTTGGGCGAATTCTGGCCGCACTGGTTATGATCGTGCTGGCCTTAAACGTATTAGAAATCAGCGTTGCCGGCTGGAAAATGGGTGCACCCCAGGCAGCGCTGGGGCTGACTTCCGAAAGCGATTACAGGGCGAGTAACCTGGGCTGGTTTGAGCCAGCCATGCAGGCCGTCCGAGATTTACCCGAGGGCAGCAAAGTTCAGCTTATTTATGAGCCGCGCTCATTCTATTGTGCCCCCACCTGTTACCCGGATGAAATTTTGGACCGCTGGAAAGTCAGTCTTAACCGCCAGCAAGATCCAATCCGCATCCTGGAGAACTGGAAAGCTGACGGATTTACTCATATAATGGTCTATAAGGCCGGGGTTGATTTTTTGCGCACCGCGAATGATCCCCATCACCCTCCATCTGATTTACAGGCTTTGGATGAATTTCTGAACCTGTTACCCGACCCGGTTGATTTTGGCGGTGTGTATGAACTATACCCATTGAGCGAGAGGAGATAAGCGATATGCCAGCCAATGGCGCATTTTACTTAGGCAAATTATTTGACATCAAGCAAGGCAAGCTTACCGAGCAGCCCATCGAATATGATCCAGCCGATTTGACTACCCATGCGGTGGTCACCGGTATGACTGGCTCCGGTAAAACCGGTCTGTGCGTAGGTATATTGGAAGAAGCCGCATTGCAAGGCATCCCTGCGATCATTATCGATCCCAAAGGCGATCTGACCAACCTGCTGCTGCATTTTCCGGACCTTTTACCCGCGGATTTTCAGCCCTGGATTGACCCTGACACCGCCCGCCGTGAAGGCAAAGACGTAGCCCAGGTGGCAGTTGAAACGGCCGAACGCTGGAAAAAAGGATTGGCCGACTGGGGCTTAGGCCGTGAACAATTGCTGGCGCTGAAAGACGCGGTCGATTTTGGTGTCTATACCCCCGGCTCTTCATCCGGTACCGCAGTGAACATCCTCTCGTCATTTGCCGCACCGGAAATTCCCTGGCAAGAAAACCGTGAAATCCTGCGCGAAAAAATCTCCAGCATTGTCACTGCCTTGTTGGGATTGGTCGGGATCAGCAATATCGATCCGCTGCGATCGCGCGAGCACATCCTGCTCTCCAATATTCTGGAAACGGCCTGGAGCAGCGGCAAATCCCTCGACCTGACGGAATTGATCTTGCAAACGCAAAAGCCGACCTTTGACCGCCTGGGAGCATTTCCGCTAGACAGCTTCTTCCCGGAAAAAGACCGCTTTGACCTGGCCATGCTGTTAAACAACTTCCTGGCCTCGCCCTCTTTTGAAACCTGGCGTGAAGGCCAACCGTTGGATGTAGCCGGTCTGCTGTACACCCCGCAGGGCAAACCGCGTCACAGCATCTTTTACATGGCGCATCTGAGCGAGAGCGAGCGCATGTTCTTTGTGACGTTATTGTTTGCCTCCGTAGAAACCTGGATGCGCTCACAGCGCGGAACCAGCAGCCTGCGGGCTATCCTTTATTTTGATGAGATCATGGGTTACCTGCCCCCCATTGCCAACCCGCCTTCACGGACGATTATGCTGCGCATGCTCAAGCAGGCGCGTGCCTTTGGGGTAGGATTGCTGCTTGCCACCCAGAACCCGGTCGATGTGGATTATAAAGGCCTTTCCAACGCGGGCACCTGGATCATTGGCCGCCTGCAAACCGACCAGGACAAGCAGCGCTTGCTCGATGGTCTGGAATCAGCCGGCGGGCAGTTAAACCGCCGCGATGCTGACCAGCTGATCTCCAACCTGGGTAAGCGCACCTTCCTGCTCCACAATGTCCATGAGAAGGCTCCCCAAATTTTCCAGACCCGCTGGGCGTTAAACTTCCTGGCCGGTCCACTCACCCGCTCGCAAATCCCAGAGTTGATGCGGTTGGTCAAACCATCGGCAGCACAACCCCTGCCTGCTGCCAGCGCTGCGCCGGTCACGCCAACCTATGCAGCCGCTGCTCCGGTTGTAGAAGAACGCCAGGGAAGGCCAGAGCCTGCCCGCGCCAAAGCGGATGAGGAAATGACCTCGCAGACTCGCCCTGCCATTCCAGCCGGGGTAGAAGAATACTTCATTCCCAATGATTTATCCTTCAGCCAGGCTATCAGCGATGCCAAAATTCCCGCCAGCGCAAACATCCAGCAGGCCGGTTTCCTGTACCGCCCGGCTTTGTTTGCCCAGGCACAAATCTATTACCTTTCACGCAAGCACAACCTGGATTACCAGCGCCACCTTGCCAGTCTGCCGACCGAATCCAAAGGCGGCTTAATGAAATGGGACAATTTTGCCTGGAATACCTATGAACGAGACGACCTGGTGCAGGCACCCCTGCCGCAATCACGCTATGCCGGGCTACCCGGCTGGTTAGCGGATGCCAAGAAATTAACGGACCTGCAGAAAGACTTTATCGAGTGGGTGTACCGCAGCGGCACAATCCGCTTGAAAGCGAATGAGACGCTTAAAGTGTACGCCAACCCGGAAGTCTCCACGGCTGAATTCCGCGAACAGTGCTCTGAAGCAGCCCGCCAGGCCATGCAGGCAGAGCTAGACAAAGTAGAAACTGCCTACGAGAAAAAACTCGACGCACTGGAAATTAAAGTCAAACGCCAGGAAGCGGAAGTCGAGAATCAGAAAGACGAATTAGAACAGCGCCGGATGGAAGAATTAGGCACCCACGGCGAATTATTACTCAGTATGTTGAGCAAGCGCAAAAAGAGTGTTTCCAGTTCCTTAACCAAGCGGCGTATGACCGCTCAGGCAAAATCGGAACTGCAGGAAGAGCAAGAAGAGCTGGAACTGTTGACCAAACAGCTGGAAGCGCTGGAAAAAGAACAGCAAAAAGCCATCAAGGAGGTTCAGGACCGCTGGGCAGGGACGGTCAACGATACCACTGAAGTACCGCTTGCGCCAATGAAAAAGGATATTTACGTTGAAGTCTTTGGGATTGCCTGGCTGCCCTATTATCTGATTGAAGTGGATGGACAACCGCGGGAATTACCAGCCTTTGCGGCGGCAGCGAAATAAATTTTTTCAAATAGAAATGAGCCGATTTTCACCCGAAAGCAGTGAAAATCGGCTTTTTTCTTTACGGCCGCGCAACAAAATCCAGCTTAATAATCACTTCATCGCGGGTGTTCAATACCCCAGCAATCGTGATCGGCCCGACCTCAAAATCGCTCATCAATATCTGGGTTGTGCCTGTCCCGCTCAAGGTATCACCGCTTAAACGCACAACCATGTCGAAAGTAACCGGTTTGGTCACTTCTCGCACTGTCAGATCACCGGTAACTTTCAAGGGATAATCTTGCCCTTCCACATATGATTCCGGCAAGCCCTCGATCTGTGTTGATACAAAAGTAGCGATGGGGAAACGAGCTGATTCCAACCAGTTATTGCGAATGGCTGAATCGCGCCGCCCGGAATCCGATTGAAATTGACTGATATCCACTGTCACTGGCCCAATCGTACTGGCCGGGGGATTGCTTAAGTCTGCAAAAACCTCACCATTAATCACCGTGGTAATCCCAACTGCTGTAGCAAGGCGGTTATTTTGATTCAGGAAAGTTTCATCCACGGTGTACGAAACCTGGCTTTCGCCTGGGATAATCTTATAAACGACCTGCTCTGCCGCCGAAGAGCTTTGGTCTGCCGTAGGGGCTTCTGAAGGTGCACTGGTCGCTGTGGGTACGGCGGTCGGTTCAACTACCTGCGTGAGAGCAGGTGCTTCAGTGGGGGAAACAGGAGTTCCCGTTGGGGAAGCACAGGCTGACAAAAACAGGATCATTATCCCAAAGATCAATATGGACCGTCGCATGGTCATCTCCTTTTTTATTGAACGTGAATTCGGGATGTATTGGGAAGGGCTTCTCCGTGGGGGTGTTTTAGGCAGCCAAACCGCCATAAATTCCCCGAAATCCCTTTTTCCCGAACCAGGGCAAAACAAGATAGTTTTTATCATAATATATTGGCGTATTAAATACAATCCAATAAGATTGGAATGGTTAAACAAAAAACCGCAGAAATCTGCGGTTTGGATTGGAAATGAGAAACGAAAAACGATTAGCCCAATTCCTGGCGGCCGGCCAGTGCGCGCAGCAGTGTATTCTGGTCTGCATATTCCAGATCACCCCCCACCGGTAGTCCGCGCGCCAAACGGGTTACGCGCACTGCAAATGGAGCAAGCTGCTGGTTGACATAAAGCGCCGTTGCGTCACCTTCCATGCTCGGGTTTGTCGCCAGAATCACCTCGCGCACCTTGCCGCTTTTCACCCGCTCAATCAAAGGGCGGATCTTTAAGTCTTCCGGCCCCACACCCTCGATTGGAGAAAGAACACCGTGCAGCACATGGTAACGGCCAACAAATCCGGCCGTGCGTTCCAAAGCCAGCACATCCAGCGGCTCTTCCACCACGCAGATGATGCTCTCATCCCGCTTGGGACTGGCGCACACTTCGCACATATCCTGCCCGGCGCGGGTGATGTTAAAACACACCTGGCACAGACCGGTAGCAGATTTAATTGCCAGCAGCGCCTCAGCCAATGCCCGTGAGACATCTTCCGGTGCGCGCAGCAGATAAAAGGTCAACCGGGAAGCAGTTTTTGGCCCAATACCTGGCAGCCGCTCAAAGGCCAGGGTTAAATTCTGGACGGGTTCAGGTAAGATAGCCATGCAGAAAGTCGTCTGACCTAGAAACCTAAACCAGACAGGCCGCCGGAAAGCGGACCCATTTTCTCTTCGGCCATCTTGCGCGATTGGTCAAGTGCCAGGTTGACGCCGCTCAAAATTAAATCCTGCAGCATTTCAGCATCGGCATCTTTCAGTAATTCGGGATCAATTTCAATCGCCTTGCAAACCTGCGCGCCGGTCATGGTAACCTTTACCGCACCGCCGCCAACCGTTGCTGTGACGGTCTCAACCTCTAATGCCGCCTGGGCAACCTCCATCTGCTCCTGAAGCTTCTTGATTTGGGACATCATCCCGCCGCCCTGCATGCCGCCACCGGCCATTCCGCGGTTAAAACCTTTACCTTTTGCCATTCCGTTCTCCTTATATTAATCTTTCTGGACGATTTGCGCGCCCAGGTCAAGCGCCGCTCCGACCATCCCGTCCGCATCCACATCCGCATCATGCGACATCGGTCCGCCTTTGGTGCCCACATCGATTACAACAATCGGCAATTGCACACCCAATACCTGCTGGACGGCCTGAGCAGTAATCTTCAAATTATCATCCATTTCCATCTTGGATTTCAACACTTGACCGCTGAAACCCAGCTGAAGTATACCATCTCGCATGGTAATTGATTTGCATGAATTTAACAGTGCCTCAGTCTGTTTGCGTTTGCTTTTGACCACCTTGCGAATATCATCCCACCGCTGCAAAACAGTCTGCAAACTCACTGTGCCGGAAGCCTGCCGGACCGGTGTTGGGGCAGCATCCGGGACAGGTTGTGTAGTTTCTACTTGCGCTGCCGGAATTTTTTCCGGGACTGCATCCAGGCGCGGTTCCGGGTGAACCGGTTCCGCCGCTTTAACCGGCACGGAAGGCGGTTGTGTCACGGGCTGCTGCACCGGTGGAACATAACTCTGCACAGGCTGGCTGGTGACAACCGGCGCAGCCTGGATCAAGACCTGTTTGGGAGCAACGGATTCTGCCAGAGCCAGTTCCAAGAGCAAACCCGGCTGCCAACCGGTGCGCACCTCGCTGGCTGCGCTGTTAAACAGCCGCAAGGTCTCCATCAACTGCTGCACTTCAAATCCCTGGGCGTGCTGGGCCATCAAAGCACGCTGTTCAGCCGTTGCTTCGATCTGGTCTGCATTTCCCAGGCGAATTAACAATAAATTGCGTAAATAATCCACCATCTGGCGGGCAAACTGGCGCGGATCAGAGCCGCTGTCCAATGCGCGGTGAATCGCTTCCAGCCCGGCCGCGGTGTCTTTCGCCAGGATTCCTTCCACCAGGTTCACTACCATCTGGCTGGTGGCTGTGCCCAACACTTCCTGCGCCATTTCCAGGGTGATTTTCTTGCCGGTGGATGAAAGTTGGTCTAACAAAGAGATTGCATCGCGCATTGCACCAGTCGCCTGGCGGGCAATCAAGCTCAACGCCTCGGCATCCACCTGCAAACCTTCCTGATCGGCCAAATCTTTCAAATGTTGGACAATCAAATGCACCGGAATCCGCCGGAACTCATGCCGCTGGCAGCGTGAAAGCACGGTGGCCGGAATTTTGTGCACTTCGGTGGTAGCCAGAATAAAGATCGCATGAGATGGCGGCTCTTCGAGCGTTTTCAGCAGCGCATTAAATGCCGCTGTAGAAAGCATGTGCACTTCATCGATAATATAGACTTTAAACTTGCCCTGGGTGGGTGCAAAGTTAATCTTATCGCGTAAATCGCGCACATCATCCACGCTGGTATTCGAGGCTGCGTCAATTTCGATCAGGTCCAGAAAACGCCCCTCATTGACGGCGCGGCAAAAATCGCATTGGTCGCAAGGTTTTTCGCTGCCTTCCGGCGCAAGGCAATTGACGGCCTTGGCAAGCAAGCGTGCCGCCGAGGTCTTGCCCGTGCCGCGCGGACCGGCGAACAGATAAGCGTGCCCAACCCGCTGGCTGCGAATCGCATTTTGCAGGGTTTGCACCACATGTTCCTGACCAACAACCTGTTCCCACAGCCGCGGTCGCCATTTTCGATAAAGTGCCTGTGCCATGGACCACCTATTCTTTGGAAGATGGCGGTTGAGCCGCCACGCCCGCGTTATTTAACTCGTACTCTAGATCAAGCAGCGGGCGCTGAAATGCCTGTAAAGGGACCTGCAAATTGTAACTGAAAATTCGCCGGTTGATGGCGTCAATTTGATGACGCCAGTTAGTCCAATTGATTTCTGTGCCTGCGGTCCGTATCTGCGTCCGCAGGAGATTAATCTCCTGCTCAATTTCCTGACCGATTTCCAGCCAGATCGGCAAAAACCCGTTATTCCGCAGCAAATGATTGGAAAGGCGTTGGCTTTCTGGTTCGTGCGGATTATCCTCCAGGTTAAGCTTGCGCCCCTTTCCTGCCAGTTGGTCGAATTGCCCCTGGCGCATGGCAGCCTGGATCTTCTCTTCCGCTATTCGATCAAACAGGCTCATGGTACCCTTTCAATCCTAATGTTAAGCCGCTAAGGAATATTATAGCTGGCGCGCAAATTATTCTCCGGGTCGTACAGGCTGACTGTATCACCAGGCTTCCAAACTGCTTCCGGCTGCCCCCAATACAGCTCAATGACCGTATTTTGCCCGGAATGGGTGTACAGGCGTACTGAACCATTCTTATTAAGCACTAATTCTGGAAAAACATAATCTTTGCCGCTGCCGTTAGAAATACGCCAGCCAGAAAGCTGCAGTTCGCCTTCGCCAACCCGCTTCAAAACAATCACTTCGTTATTAATATCACCCACACCGACCGCGTTTTCAACCTGGATCACCGCCGCATCTAAAGAGGGCAACGTTGAGGCAGGATTGGCATTTTCAGCCTGTGAAGGAGCCACCAGCCCACCGGTCGCGGGTGTTATCGGTTGGCGTCCCTGGTCCCAAATCACCAGTACCAGGATGGTAGTAACCGCCGAGACAACCACGTTCAGAAGTAAATATGGGAGAATGCGCTTAAATGAATTCATAGTGCCACCTGTTTTGAATGATAGCACAATTTTTAGGTAAAATGGTAGAAATTCACCAAGGGGTTCGTATGCCTTACCTGATTGACGGACACAACCTGATCCCAAAAATTAGAGGGATGAGCTTAAGCGCAATGGATGACGAGCAGCAATTAATCGAACTGCTGCAAGAATTTTGCCGTATCCAGCGCCAATCAGTCGAGGTATTTTTTGACCAGGCTCCCCCCGCTAAATCCGGTGCGCGCAAATACGGCATGGTTACTGCGCATTTTATCCGCCAGGGTAAAACGGCTGACGATGCCATCCGTGACCGGCTGCACCAATTAGGCAAGGGTGCGCGCAACTGGAAAGTGGTCAGCTCAGACCGGCAGGTGCAGGCACAAGCTCGCGCACTGCTTTCAACCGTGATCAGTTCCGAGGCTTTTGCACTCGCACTGGCAGAAAGCCAGCGAGCAGCGCCGCAAAAAGACAACAGGCCTGAACCAGGAAAACTATCCGATGAAGAGGTAGCCGCCTGGCTGGAAGAATTTAAGAACAAAAAGCCCCGCCAAGATTGAATAATTTTTACAGTCTTTGGATTTTCTAAGACATTTTTAATGCAAATTAGATATTTTTGATGTATATTATCCAAAAGACACCAAGCCATTACAGGTACAAAAGGTGTCTTACCACCAGAAAGCCAAACCAGCGCGTCCCC
>JAJUJY010000179.1 GCA_029265085.1 Chloroflexota bacterium | reverse complement strand
GTCAGATCTTATGGCGTGACCTGCGAACCGGTGGGTCCATCGGTAGATATGGGAGCCGAAGGTGCCAGGATTTGGGAAAAATCAGGCAAAAACTGGATGCTCGGTTTTATGCGCACCATGCAATTTGGGATGCGTTTGTTGGAACAGGCTTACCCGGATATTTATCCATTGTGCCAGAAGGCAGACCTGGTTATTGCAACGGATATTTCCGCAGGGATTGCCGAGGCAGATGTGCTGGGTATTCCCTGGATCAACGTCACCTTACAACCCGACCGCATTCCGGTGCCTAACCCAAAAGCATCCTGGTTCACCCGAATGGGATTTTCGCTGGCAGGAAATTTTGCCAACCGTCCCATGAACCGTCTGCGAAAACGTGTTGGCGCACCGCCTTTGAGCGGCGGAATGGCGGCCACCATGTCACCCCGCCTGACACTGGTACCTGTCAGCCCAGCCGTTGCCAAAGCCAACTCAAACTGGCCGCCGCAGGTTCATTTGACTGGTTACTGGACCGCTCAATCCCCAGAAGCCTGGACTCCGCCGCAAGATTTATTGGAATTCTTATCTAAGGGAGAGAAACCAATTGCCGTCAGCCTGGGCGCAATGAGCTTTTCTGGAGAATCAGCCCGGCAGGCAGCATTGATCACCCTTGAGGCAGTTCAAAAAGCAGGCGTACGCGCAATCATTCAAGGCTGGGAAGAACAATTAAAAGATGTGCTGCTTCCGGAAAGCATTTATCATGCTGGTTCCTTGCCGCATACCTGGCTGTTTGAACAGGTACGGGCAGTTATTCATCACGGCGGTTTTGGTACTACCGCTTCCGGGCTAACCGCAGGCATCCCGGCTGTGATCATTCCACACATTATTGACCAATACGCCTGGGGACAGCGTGTTTTTGATCTCGGCGCCGGGCCAAAATTCATCCCGCGGTATGACCTGTCGGTAGAAAAATTAACCCTGGCCATCAGCACAGCTGTCAACAATCCGGATATTCAAATGAAAGCCCATCAATTGGGGCAGCAAATTCGCACAGAACCCGATGGCATCCAACAGGCTGTGCAGTGGATTGAAAAAACATTCGCAAAGTAAAGGATTGAAACCATGATATATCTCACCTATTCTGAAGAACAAATCCGCCAGGACATCTGTACCGTCTGCAAGCTGATGTACGACCGCCAACTCATTGGCGGACCAGCCGGGAATGTTTCTGTCCGGCTGGATGAAAATCGTTTTTTGATGACCCCTTCCATTGCCTTCAAACAATTCCTTACGCCAGACCAGATCATCATTGTAGATACCGAGGGTAAGAAAGTTGGACCCCATACGCCAGCCAACCAGGACCTTCGTCCAACCTCCGAGACCAGTATGCACCTGCAGGTGTATCAAAACCGCCCGGATGTGATCAGCGTTGTTCATGCCCACCCGACCAACTGTGTTTCACTTACCACAGCCGGAATTCCACTGCGCACACAGGTGCTGACCGAAGGTATGCTGTTTTTGGGTTTCGTCCCTACTGCAGCCTACGGCACACCCACCACGGAAGAATTGAGCCAATCCGTTTCAGAGCTAATTAAACAGCATGATGCGGTCTTGCTGGCGTATCATGGGGCAATCACCGTTGGCAAAGATCTCTGGTCTGCTTACAGCCGGATGGAAGTCCTGGAACAGACCGCTGCGATCCAGATTCAAACAACAATCCTGGGAGGAGAAGTTCTCCTCGCCCGTCCGTGGATTGAAAAATTACTGGAATTACGCGGCCGAATGGGCATGAGCGCCCCCGGAGATACCAGGCTCCTGGATTAATCAATTCTTTTATAATCCCACCAGAACAGCACATTCATTTATAATTGAGGCCATTCTTTCCAATACCAGAATGTATGCAATTAATATTTTGAAGGTTGTGAGCAAGAAATGGTTATTCTGAAAGAAATCTACCGCGCACAAGGTGTCAATATTCGCGGGAAAGCCATTCACCGCGAAGCGGTTCGAGGGATTATATTACGGGGAGATCAAATATTAATGATTCACTCTCCGTTTCAAAAGGATTTTAAATTTCCTGGCGGTGGGGTAGATATTGATGAAACCTACGAAGAAGCCCTGATTCGAGAAATCCGCGAAGAAGCAGGTGCAGTGGTTTCACGGGTGGTCGGCGAATTTGGCAGTGTAATCGAATACGATTTCCCCCGTGAACGTGAGTATGATGTATTTAAAATGACCTCAATGTATTATATCTGCGAGGTGGCCGACAAATTTCTGGGTCAACAGCTAGACCGGTACGAATTAGAACTGGGATTTACGCCCACCTGGGTGAATATCGACTCGGCCATCCAAAACAACCAGCTGATTTTACATTCTACCGGCCAGGTGATCCCAAAATGGACTCGCCGGGATACTTTTGTGCTGGAACAGGTGAAATCTAAATTATTCCGCTGACCAAATTACGGGAAAAACGGATGAACCTCCAAGATTGCCAATGCAATTTCCTTGCAAATGAGCCTGAATGCTGTTCATTGGAACAACTCTGGGAAAATTTACATAGCCGTTTATGCCGGTTTATTTGCAGCCGGATTAATAACCCGGAAGATGCTGAAGATATTTTGCAGGATGTTTTTGTCAGTGTCCATCTGCACCTGGATTCCGTAAAAAACATGGACCGCTTAGAAAGCTGGATTTATCAAATCGCACGAAACAGTATTATTGATTACTACCGCCAGCAGCGAAAAATGGGCGAGGTTCCTGAAATTGCTGTTGAAGATGAGTATCCAGAACAAGATACAGCCGAAAGTCTGGCACCTTATCTGCATGAAGTTGTTCGTTCCCTGCCCGAACCCTACCGTCAGGCATTACAAATGACTGACATCGAAGGTCTCAGTCAAAAAGAATTAGCTGACCGGTTAAATATTTCCATCTCAGGAGCAAAATCCAGGGTACAGCGCGCCCGTCAAAAGGTGCGCGACATCATGTTATCATGCTGCCACTTTGAATTTGATGCCCGCGGAATTGTTTGCGACTACCGTAAACGCTGCTGCTGTTGTGGAGATGTGATTCCCTGATTTAATTCATAAAATCGCTGAAAAGTTTGCGTCCATTTTCAATGTTCTCCGTCTATATAGCCGAACAAAATATAACAGGAGACTGAAAATGGATTTTTTATTTCAATTGACAATAAATGCTTTACAGCGAGTTTGGATTACGTTTACCCACAACTGGCCTTTCCTGATCCTTAGTGTTCTGGCCGCAACCACATTAAAACTATTTATGGATCCCCAAAAGGTCTCCAGCTTTTTACTGCGGTATAAACGCGCCGGTGTCATTGGCGCAACACTGGCAGCAGTAGCCACACCGTTGTGCTCATGCGGAACAACCGCCATTTTACTGGGTATGATGGCCAGCATGATGCCCTGGGCGCCAATTGTTGCTTTCATGGTTGCTTCTCCGTTAACCTCCCCGCAAGAATTGATATATTCCGCGGGGTTATTCGGTTGGCCGTTTGCCTGGGCTTTCTTTATCTCCTCGATTGTGCTTGGTTTGTTGGGAGGAGTGCTGGCAAGCATTTTAGAAAAACGCGGTTTCCTGGCAAATCAGGCACGCCTCACCGCCGCCTCTTCTCCCGCCCGCTCACGTTCAAACAGCCATAAAATCAGCCTGGAACCTGTGCAAGCGAGTTCCTATCAACCTGCCCCGGTTTTCATCCTGGCCGCAGAGCCTTGCTGCACCTCAAGCGCGGTAATTCAAAAAGCATCCTGCTGCGAGGCGGTTCAGGTTGTTGAGCAGCAAAGCCCCTGTGGATGTTCCACCAGCCAATCCGCACAAACCACCAATAAGACCAGGGTTACCTGGCAAAGTTTTTCGCTTGAAGCGTACAAAATCAGCAAGCGGCTGCTGGTGATGTTCCTCGGATTCGCGTTTATCGGTTACTTCTTAAACGGTCTGATCCCATCCGCCTGGGTAAACACCATCTTTGGCGCTGGAAATGTATACAGCGTGCCGCTGGCTGCTACCTTAGGCTTGCCTCTTTACCTGAATACGGAAGCTTCATTACCTCTGGTCCGAGCCTTGATGGATGGCGGTATGAGTCAAGGCGCGGCATTGGCTTTCCTCATCACGGGTGCAGGCACCTCCGTTGGCGCATTTGCTGGCGCATTAACCATCGCACGCTGGCGCGTAATTGCCCTGGTGGTAGGCACCTTGTGGGGCGGTGCAATTCTGATCGGATATTTCTATAATGCCTTAACTCTCTGGGGTTGGGTTTAATACACAAAACAGCCGGATAAAGTGAAAAACAAAGGGATTGTTCTTAGCTTGAAGAACAATCCCTTCAACTTAGTATAGAATCCCCAAAAAGCTGGTAGCGTGCCAGGCTCGAATAATATACCCTTCCGGCCCTTTCCGCTGCGCTTCAAGGGTGCTTCGCGAGTACCCCGAACTAACAAAAAATCCCTGGTTTCCCAAGGATTTCTCTGTGAGCGTGCAGGGGCTCGAACCCTGAACCAATGGCTTAAAAGGCCACTACTATCAACAATCCCGCATCCACGAATATCGGCGGTGTCGCTGCCTGAGTCTGGTCTCGCTAACCACTCCGTAGATATCGCCGGTCACTTTCGTGGATGAGTGGCCAGCAATCTGGCTCACCTCCGGCAAGCTCAAACCATTGTTGAGCATACCCCGTAACGCTCCATGCCTAAGATTGTGAGGGTTATAACCGTGCCTGATACCAGCACGTCTGGCAGCCCGTTTGAGCACCTGATAGACTCCCGAGGTGGTCAAGGGGGTGTTTTTGTTACCGATAAAGACGTGTTGGTCATGGCAGTCTGGTCTAACCGCCAGATAATCGACTAACGCCCTGCGCGTCCGGTCGGTGAAAAACACATACCGGGCCAGGCCATAACCACCTCGCCCCTTTTCATGGACTAGCGCCCAATTCTGCCCCAGATCGAGATCATCCAGTGTTAACCCCACAACCCCACACACCCGGCAGGCTGTATCCGCCAGGAAGCGGATGAGCGCTTCATCCCGTGGGTTTCCAGCAGCAGCAATCAATTGCAGTAGATGCCGCTTAGGTATACCGCGTGGCCGGTACTGCGGAAGGGTTGGCAATTCTAGCCGCACAGCCGGATTTGACGGTATTAATCCCTCCTCATGTAACCACCGAAAAAACCGCCTTGCCCCCCTGACATGTTGGTGTAACGTGAATGGGGATAGAGGACCATCCATCGTTGGCCTGGTCGGATGAGCTGCATACCGCACCGTCCGTTCGGTCAAAGTGGCGCGCCACTCGCGCAGTTGGTGGATCGTCACAGTATCTACCGCCACATCCCCCAGTACATCCAGCAGGGTCGGCAAACGCCGCCTATACCACTCGATGGTATTTGGTGATCGTACACCAACCATGCTACGCAAAAACAAAGCAATTCCCTGGGACAATCGCAGCGAATGCCGCTCAGGATCATACTTCTCCAGGAGATCAATCAAGTTAGTATCAGAATGCGCGTTGGTGTTTAGGAATTGGTCAACAGTGTTAGGCATAGTGATTCCCCTTTTTGGTAATTTTTCGGTTGGGAATCATAATCAGCATTGGTTTGCTTGATTAGTGACAAACAATACCAGTAGGGTGACATTAAGACCAGATCGGTGAATTAGATAATAGTCATAATACAAACATGGTCAATCGTTTATTTGTTCTATACTTGGCCGTTGTTATCGCCGGGTTGGCTGCTGGGCTGATTTATTCGGCTGCTTATGCCCAGGATCCAACCCCAACCCCCGAACCTACCCCACAATACCAGTACCAGCTAGAGGTAGAACCGGGGGTAACCGTTATGCTGGAGCGCCGGATTACATACGGTGAAATAGCCGTTGTAACTGCCGCGCTGCTGGTTGTCATTGTTTTATTGGTCAATGGGTTATTGATCCTCTCTAAGCTATGGTTTCAATAAGGGTTAATCCATGCGCATTGGTTCTGACTTGTTTGGTCATTTTGTTATCGGCTCCGCGGTCAGTATTCGCAGAGGATCCTTACCCGCCGCCGCCAACAAATACCCCCACACCAACAGCAACCAGTACACCAACCATAGCCCATACCCCAACGGCCACACCAACAATCCCGTTGGCCCCGACCTGGGTCAATACATACACCCCACAGCCAACCGAACCGCCGCCGGTGCCAACACCGCCCACACCGTTTGGTTACCGGGTGTATTTGCCAATCGTAATGAACAATTACGATCCCTTCGCACCAACACCAACCCCAGCACCAACCTGGACCCAAACACCAACCCAGGTTGAAACATTCACACCAACCGCAACCATGACCATGACTCCAACCCAAACCATTACCCAAACACCAACCATAACAGGCACACCGCCTTATTGGCTTATGGTGACCTTGGATAGTGACAGCACTTTGCTTGTGGAGCGCCGCTTTAGCCTTGGGTCTATTGCCCTGGTTGGTGTAATTCTTTTAGCCGCAATCATAACCATCATATTTGGCTTGGGAGGTATTACGAAATTATGGATCAATTGACCCAGCCGGTAGTAGATATTTTGGGCACCGCGGCAATTGCTTTTTTTATTGTGCTGCTTTCAATTACGCTGCCTTCCTTGTTGGTCCGTCAAATTCGCTGGTTCTTCTTTGGTTCCTCGGAGGATGACTGATGGATCAGACAGAATTTACCAGGTTACAGAACGCGCTTGCTTGGGTATTCGCCCCGGTGATTAAATGGCTGCTTGCGCTTATGACAGCCGGTGGATTTTTTTCCGGGGTTTATATCATTTGGTTGGGGCTGCTCCGGTGGCTATCCAAACGATCTTAACAGAAAGGGGGTGATTTCATTCTGCTGGTGTATTTGCCCGTTGCGGGCCATTGAATTGGAATTTTTGAGAAAGGAGTAACTTTTATGCTTAGCTTTTCCCTGGATTTCAGCGGTGTATTTTCAAACGCCAGCCAGATTGTAAACGGGCTTTTTCCCGTGTACCTGGTACCGCTCGGTATTACGCTGGGTATTGGTATCTTGGGCGTGATCGTGAAGGCTTTCGGCTCGATCATCCGCGGTTAATCAATCAGGTTTGGGCGGTTAGTTTCCTAATCCCATATCCCGGCACAGCGGAGGCATTACCAGGGTTCCCGGTTGTGCTTCCGCTTTTTATATGGTGACAGTTGGCAGCTCGCCAGGTTGAAAATATGTCACCAATGGAGGGCACAAATTGACACAAAGTAAATGGCTTTTGATTGGAATCATAGCGGGCGGCTTTTTGGCCCTTATGCTGCTGGGGTCGATCACACCCGCCCAGGCTCAAACGCCAACCCCTACACCAACACAGACCGACCATTTATATAAAGTGGTGAATGGGTGGCAAGGTTACGGTGAATATTACGGCAACCCATCTGGTACAACCAGGACTAACCAGATTCTCATTTACGAAGATAATACTAACAAATGCGGTGAAGGTGACAATAAGATTGGTGAAATATACCAATTATCAATGACCAGAACGATTCGCAGCACGACAGGCTTCCGGTTTTGGTCAACGGCTTTGAATTGGTCAAGCGCTAATTCCTGGGATGGTGTTACGAGTTCTCCGCAAGTTAGAATATTGCAAACCATTATGTCAGGGGCACCATATTCAATAGCTCCTGGTGGATCATCGTCAATCGCCGGAATGCTTGGCATTACCGGAATAAGCTATACATTGTCACCCAGCGGATGGGTTGCTTCCGTAAGTGGCGCTCAGGTTACAAGTATTCAAAAGAATTGGGGATTTTCGGACGCTCCAATCAAAAATGATTACTTTTTAACAGTAACGAAATTATACGATATGTGTTATGGGCACAATGAACCAGATAAAGGCTGCTGGGATGATTTTGAGATTGGGAACATTGTTACCCAGGATCACGTTAAAGCCTACAACGAACCTGTATTAGGCCCGCTCATGGAAGGTGAAATTGGTAAACCATTAGAGGGCGTGCTAAGCGGCAATTATTACGCCCTGGAGGTTACCGATCCGCCTTGGCTGAATGGAGATTCTCACCCAGCCGCTAATAGTTATC
>JAJUJY010000195.1 GCA_029265085.1 Chloroflexota bacterium | reverse complement strand
CGATCCCTCTTCGCATGCAGAGGTTGCGCGTGAGTTGGGTGAGGCGGCGGCTGATTATTTTCGCCGGGTTGTCCAGGATGGTGATGTGATTGGCTTGACCTGGGGTGAAACCCTGGCGAGCATGGTGGATAACCTGCTGCCTGAGAAGAAACAAAATGTGATGGTTTGCCAGACAGTCGGCGGGCTGGGTGATCCGGCCTCTGAATCTCACTCCACTGACCTGGCGCGCCGGATTTCTCAAATCCTGGATGCCACGCTGAACTTACTGCCTGCACCAGGGATTGTCAGCTCAGTAGAAGCAGCCCACCTGTTGAAAGCTGACCGCTATATTGCCCAGGCCATCCAAACCGCCTGCCGGTCGGATATTGTTTTTGCCGGTATCGGTGCGCCCAACCAGGAAGCAGTGTTGATGCGGGATGAAAGCATTATTACCTGGGAAGAAGTCAGCCCATTGGTGGAGCGCGGTGCAATCGGTGAGATTGGGCTCCATTGGTTCGATATTAACGGTACTCCAATTTACTCTGAAGTAGAAGAACGTGTGATTGGTATTGGTCTGGATACGTTCCGCTCGCTCCCGCGGGTGGTGGGTATTGCCGGCGGCCTGGATAAAGAATGTGCCATTCTTGGTGCGGTCCGCGGGCATTTTATCAAGACACTGATTACGGACGCGCATACAGCGCAATATTTACTGGATGCCTAATTTTCGGCATAACAAATTAGGCAGAGTTCAATCCCAATACCGTTGGCTGTTGGGAGGCGTTAGCCTGCCCAAAAATACAGGAGGTTTACGAGTCAAAGAACCATCAACGCGTGTACCTATTTTGAACCTATCTCAACCAACTCCAATTTATCCCCCTCAAATCTTTAAAGGAGAATTGTAAAAAGATGAAGAAGTTGATCAACCTCGTATTGCTCGTCTGTGTGCTTTCCATGGCACTGGTTGGCTGCCAAAGCAAGCCTGCCGCTGACGAGACCATCAAGATCGGTTACATTGGCGCTCTGTCCGGTGAAACCGCAGTGTGGGGCCAGGCTGGCCTGAACGGTATGCTCTTGACCGCTGAAGAAATCAATGCCAACGGCGGTATCCTGGGCAAAAAAGTTGAAATCATTGGCCTCGACGGTCGCGGCCAACCGATTGACTCCGTGAACGCGTTCAAGAAACTGATTGACGAAGGCGTAATCGCAGTTGTTGGTACCAATTTCTCTTCCTGCAATATCCCGATGGCTCCTGTTGCAGACGAAGCTGGCGTTCCCCTAATCGCCACCGCCGCCTCCAACCCCAAAGTTACCGTGGACGAGAATGGTAAGCTGCACCCCTATTCCTTCCGCATCGGCTTCATTGATCCCTTCCAGGGTGAAGTTCTGGGTTCCTTCGCGCTGAACGAACTCAAAGCAAAGACCGCTGCCATCATTTTGGACCAGGGTTCTGACTACTCCACCGGTTTGGCTGACTACTTCACCAAGAAGTTCGAAGCCGGCGGCGGCCAGATCGTCATCACCGTGGAAGCCCACTCTGGCGACAATGATTTCCGCTCCCAGCTTTCCAAGATCCAGCCCCTGAACCCCGATGTTATCCTGGTTCCGTGGATCTACAAAGACGTTGCCCTGATCGCCAACCAGGCCCGTGAATTGGGCATCACCTCCACCATGCTCGGTGGCGATGGTTGGGACTCCAAAGAACTGCTGACCATGGCTGGTGAAGCTCTGGAAGGTTCCTACTACACCTCCCAGCCTTCCTTCGCAAACCCGGTAACCAAGCCGTACGCCGAAGCCTACCAAGCCAAGTTCAACATTGCTCCCGAAACCGAAGCTCTGTTCGGCCATGACGGTCTGTACTGGATCAAAGACGCCCTCGAGCGCGCTGGCAAGATCGACCGCGCTGCCCTGCGGGATGCTCTCGAGCAGACCACTGAGTTCAAGGGCCTGATGGGTTCCATGTCCGTGGATCCTGCCACCCACAATCCTGCCAAACCTGCCAACATCTACAAGGTAGAAGGTGGCCAGTTCGTTTGGTTCGGCGAATTCAAATAAGTCAACACTGAATGCCATTGTGAGGAGGGCGGAAACGCTCTCCTCACACATCTTCAACCAACCTATTGCCAGGGAGTCCAATTAATATCATGTTACTTCAGCAGTTGATCAACGGTATCTCAATCGGGGGGATTTATGCTCTGATGGCAACCGGCTATGCGGTGATTTATAGCTTGTTGGGCTTTTCCAACTGGGCTCATGGCGATGTAGCAATGGTCGGTGCCTATATTGGTTTTCTTACTTTTGCCTCGATGCATCTTCCGTTTTGGGCAGTGGCGCTGTTGGCAATTATTGGCGCTGGCCTGCTGAGCGTTCTCAATGAGCGCCTTGCGTATCGCCGGATTCGCAAAAATAACTCTCCGACCATGTTCCTGATGATTGCGGCAATGGGCCTTTCGGTTGTGCTGCAAAACCTGGTTATGGTTGTTATTGGCCCGAAATTCAAAACCTTCCCTCCGGTTGTCCCGATTAAAGCTCTGGAAATCGGTGCCCTGCGCATCGGTGTGTTGGACCTGATTTCTTTAGGTGTGGCGATATTAGCCATTGCGATCTTATCGTTCTTAGTGACCAAAACCAAGTTTGGCCTGGCGGTTAAGGCATGCGCATCCAATATGCGCGTGGCTGGATTACTGGGTATTAATGTAGATAAATACATCATGCTGGTCTTCTTCCTTGCTGGTGCACTGGCGGGCGTGGCCGGTTTGTTGTTGGGCTTGAAATATACCGTTTACCCTCAAATGGGTAACGTTGCCTTGAAAGCGTTTATTGCTTCCGTATTTGGCGGGTTAGGCTCTATTCCTGGCGCAATTATCGGTGCGATATTCATCGGTGTCATGGAAGTGCTGGTTTCCGGGTACATTAATGCAGGCTTGCGCGATTTATTCACCTTCAGCCTGCTGGTGACCGTGCTGCTTGTCCGCCCAACCGGGTTGATGGGCAAAGCTGTGGAAGACAAAGCTTAAAGCAGGATGATTTTGGTTTCAAGGAGATAAGGTTACCAATGTCTGGTTATGTAGAAGGTATTCTCATCCTGGTTGGGATCAATATCATCGCCGTTTTGGGTGTATCGATCCTGACTGGTTTTACCCGGTTGTTTTCTTTTGGAAACGCTGGTTTTATGGCCCTGGGTGCCTACGCGGCTGCTTTGTGCAGCGTCAAATTGGGCCTGCCGTTTGTGGTCTCCATTCTGATCGCCATTGTTTTTACCGGATTGGTGGCTTTCCTGCTGGGAAAACTCACCCTGGGGTTGAAAGGTGACTATTTCTTAATTGCCACCCTGGGCTTTGGGGAAAGTGTGCGCGTTATTCTGGAATATGCCGATGGCATTACGGGCGGCGCACGCGGTTTACCCAGTATCCCATCGCATACCAACCTGTTTGTGGTGGCGGTCTCGGTGGTGCTGGCGATTGCAATAGCCTGGAACTTCCTCCACTCGAAATACGGCCGCAATCTGATGGCCATTCGCGAGCAAGAAGTGGCCGCCGAAGCAATCGGTATTGACACCGCAAAATTCAAGAACATGTCTTTTGTGATGAGCGCAATGTTTGCGGGTTGGGCTGGTGCGTTGTATGCCCATTACCTCAGCTTTATTGCCCCGGTCATGTTCAATCTGGATAAAAGTGCAGAGTTCACGATTACGGTGGTTATCGGCGGTTTAGGTTCATTGACCGGTTCTGTATTGGCAACGATTTTGCTAACCGTGCTGCCGGAACTCTTCCGCGATGCCTCAATGTACCGCATGCTGCTCTACGGTCTGGCTGTGGTTTTGATTATCACCCTGCGGCCTGCTGGTCTGATGGGCTATAAAGAATTTTCTCTCACCTGGGTCCGCTCCAAGCTGGCTGGCTTGAAGAAAAAGACCCAACCAGTTGAAGCGAAAGGATCATAGCTATGGCGCCGGTCCTACAAATTAATGAACTGTATAAATCCTTTGGCGGTGTAAAAGCGATTCAGAATTTCTCGCTGGATATTGAAGAACACCAGATTTACGGATTGATTGGTCCAAATGGTGCTGGAAAGACAACCATCTTCAATACCATCACCGGCATTTACAAACCAACCAGCGGCAGCATTGTCTTTAACGGAAAAAATATTGTTGGCTGCAGGCCTTACCAGGTAGCAGCCGCAGGAATCAGCCGCACCTTCCAGAATATTCGTTTATTTGGCAACCTGTCGGCAGTTGAGAATGTCTTTATTGCCTGCCAGGCGGATACGCAGTACAACCTCTTCCATGCGATCACTCACCTGGGCGGCTTTAACCGGGTTGAAAAAGAAATGCGCGACCGTTCCATGACTCTGTTAGGGTATGTGGGACTGACCGATGTGGCTGAAGCCAAGGCGGGCAGCCTGCCCTACGGTTATCAGCGCCGCCTGGAGATTGCCCGCGCCCTGGCACTCAATCCACGCCTGATTTTATTGGATGAACCTGCCGCCGGTATGAACGCGGAGGAATCGCGCGAGCTGGTAGATTTCATCTTCAAGCTGCACGAAGAATTTAAACTGACCATTTTCATGATCGAACACCACATGGACGTGGTGGTCAGCCTGTGCGACCGCATCACTGTCCTCAATTTTGGTGAGACGATCAGCCGCGGAACCCCTGAGGAAGTAACCAAAGATCCTTGTGTGATTGAGGCCTACCTGGGTAAAGAGGAGACGCAGCCATGCTAGAGATTAAAGATGTATTCGCCAGTTACGGCGGTATTAAAGCCTTACAGGGTGTGAGCCTGCATGTTGAACCGCATGAGATTGTGGCGGTATTGGGCGCCAATGGGGCGGGTAAATCCACGTTGTTAAAAACGATCTCCGCCATGCACAAACCTGATTCGGGCACAATTACCTTCAATGGTAAACCGATCCCGGCCCAATCATATAAGGTCGTGGAGTTGGGGCTCAGCCATGTGCCGGAAGGACGGCAGATTTTCCCGGACCTGACCGTGCACCAAAACCTGATGGTTGGCGCTTTTCAGCGCACGGATAAAGACGGCATTGAGCGCGACCTGGAAACTGTCTTTAATTTCTTCCCGCGGATGAAAGAGCGGATTAACCATTACGGTGGTTTGCTTTCTGGCGGCGAGCAGCAAATGCTGGCGATCAGCCGCGGCTTGATGGCCCGCCCATCCTTAATGATGCTCGATGAGCCTTCTTTGGGACTGGCTCCCATTGTGGTTAATCAGATTTTTGAAATTTTGGCCGAGATTAACCGCAACGGTACGGCAATATTAATCGTTGAGCAAAATGCGTACAAGGCGCTTTCCATTGCGCACCGCGGGTATATGATGACGACTGGCAAGATTGAGCGCAGCGGTGATGCCAAAGAACTGCTCAAGAGCGGTGACTTATCGGAAGTGTACCTGGGCAAAGCCTGAGAAAACGAGGATTAATATAATGAAGGGATACAGTATTGGTGTCTGGGTATTTGGCATGGGCAGCGACCGTTATGTTGGTAACGGGTACAAACCTTATCTGCGCCTGCCGGAACGGGTAGCTGAAATCGCGAAAATTAATGGTGTCAATGCGGTAGAAGTGACCTTTCCGAATGATGTAAATCTCGCCACGGTGGATGAATTCAAACTGTTGTTACAAAAGCACGGTTTAGCACTTTCCGCGATGGGCGTTGAACTGGTCTGCGATGCAGAATGGGCCAGCGGCTCGTTCAGCTCGCCGGAACCGGAACGCCGCGCCAAAGCTATCCGCCTGACCAAAGAGGCGATGGATTGCGCTGCCGAGTTAGGGATTAATACAGTCAATTTGTGGCTTGGACAGGATGGTTTTGATTACGCCTTCCAGATGGATTATGCCCAGGCCTGGACCTGGCTGGTGGAAGGGCTGCGCGAGTGCGCCAGCTACCGCAAAGATATCCGCCTGGCGGTGGAATATAAGATCAGTGAACCGAAGATGAACTGCCTGGTCAATTCCGGCGGCAAGGCGCTGGGTCTGGCCTACGCAACAGGCATGGAAAATGTAGGCGTCTGCCTGGATGTTGGTCATGCGTTGAATGCCCGCGAAAATCCGGCCGAAATTGCCTGTGTATTGCAGCGCGAAAACCGCCTGTTCCACCTGCATTTTAATGATAACTACGGCTACTCGGACGATGATATGCCGGTGGGAACCGTTCACTGGCCGCAGTATATCGAATTGATGTACTGGCTGGAAAAACTCGGTTACGAAGGCTGGTATTCGATTGATTTATACCCCTACCGCGATAGCTCCGCGGCTGCCTGCGATGCCTCGATGGACTTCCTGTTGTCTGCGCGCGCTTTAGTGACCCAACCTGGATTTGATGCCAAGTTACCGGAACTGCGCAGCCAACCGCCCAGCCGGATTTTGCAGTGGCTTTACCGCGCCACCTTTGGGGAGGGCAAATAACCATGAAAGCGGCGCGTTATTACGGTTATAAAGATTTGCGCGTGGAAGAAATCCCCGTGCCGGAAATGAAACCAGGGCACGTCAGAGTGAAAGTTGCCTGGGCAGGTATTTGCGGCACCGACCGCCATGAATATAACGGCCCGGTCTGGATTCCGGTCAACAAACCGCACCGCATTACCGGCCGCCAGGCTCCGCTGACCCTCGGCCATGAGTTCAGCGGGGTAGTGGTGGAAACCGGTGAAGGTGTCACTGATTGGAAAATCGGGGACCGCGTGACCGCTTCCGGCAATATTGTCTGCGGTGAATGCCGCTGGTGCAAAGAAGGCCGCGTCAACCTGTGTGAAAATTTGGCATTCAACGGCATTGGTACCGATGGCGCCTTTGCGGAATATGTTGTGGTGCCGCAGTACCAGCTTTTCCGCGTACCGCAATCGATCACCCTGGAACAGGCTGTTTTAACCGAGCCGCTGGCCTGCGGTGTGCATGCTACCGGCCTGATCGGTGAAATGACCGGCAAGAGCGTGGCTATTGTTGGTCCCGGGATGATTGGCCTGAGCTGCCTGTTTGCAGCCAAAGCCGCGGGTGCGGGCAAGGTGATGGTTGTGGGTGTTGGCCGCGCCAACGAAGAACTGGCTCGCTGGCTGGGTGCGGATGAATATGTGGATGTGAAAGACAACGACCCGGTGGTTTATGCCCGCGAGAAGATGGGAATTAACGGTTTTGATGTGGTCTATGAATGCGTTGGGTTAGAGCAGACGATGAACACTGCTTTGCAGCTCTCGCGTAAGGCCGCAACAATCATGCTGATGG
>JAJUJY010000297.1 GCA_029265085.1 Chloroflexota bacterium | reverse complement strand
GCTCTTGATCCTCATGGGTCCATTGTCCTCCCACAACGATGGTAATCCGGCCTTCCTCATCAATATATCCCAAACCGGCTTCTGGTTGTAAATATGCATGTTCTTGCGCAGGTGTTCGATAAATCCCTTCAACCACAACATCCGCTTCTGCAAATGCTATTTCAACATCGCCTTTTCGGATTCTGTAGTGACAAAAAATATTCGAATCGCGATCTGGATGAAGCTTGTATGAATCCGATTTAAACGCTTCAAGGTGGTCGGTCACAATTGGCAAGTCTTCATAAGTCACATTGATTTGAGAGATTGCCTGGACTGCGATTTCTTCACTTTCCGCAACAACCACAGCAATTTGATCACCTACGAACCGCACCCTGTCACCAAATGGGTTTGATGAATTTGGCCCACATAAAACAGGTTGATCAGGCATGATCAAGCCGTACTCATTAACCGGAACATCCTCGGCTGTAAATATCGCAAGGACGCCAGGAAGTTTTAATGCCTGGTCTGTATCAATTTTTTTTACAATGGCATGCGGCCGATCAGAAAACATGATTTTCATCATTGCCTGGCCAGGCATATTGATATCACCCGGATATTGAGCCGATCCGGTTACCTTAGAAACTGCATCAACTCTGGGAGCCGAAATACCGATATTGGACATGAAGGCCTCCATTGTTTAATTGATTAATTACCGACTTTTTCGTTTCCCGCGAAATGCAACCGGGGGAACATCCATAGGCCCATAACGAGAAGGGCCAAACGCACGATAAACAATAAAAGTTATCAATTGAAATACAACAAACAGCAAAAACATGATCACAATAGCCAACCCAATTTTTACATAAAGCTGTGGGTCGCGGCCAGGTGCCAACATATCTCTAGGAATTCGCATCCACCCCTGGTTTGCATTCTCTTCTAATAAAACAAGAGCTCCAAACCAACCTAAAACAGGTGTTAAGAGCATATATATAAATCCAATACCTCTCCAAATTGGATGAGTGCGCTCCTCTTCGGTGATACGCTTACTTTCTTTTTGATAAGAGCTATATTTCCCCATCTTACCCTCCTTCTTTCAATTGAGCAGCCTTTTCTATCGCCTGAATGATTTTATAATACCCCGTACAACGGCACAAATTTCCTGTTATCGATTGTTTGATTTGTTCCTGAGTGGGTGAAGTTGTTTCCTCTAATAATTTTACAGCAGACATGATAAAACCAGGTGTACAATAACCGCACTGAACCGCCCCTTCATCCACAAATGCTTGCTGGACTGGATGCAAATCACCGTCAATAGATATCCCTTCAATAGTACGGATTTCCGCCCGGTGGGCTCTTACCGCAGGAACCATACAGCTCATCACAGCAATTCCATCCAGGAACACAGTACAAGCACCACATTCGCCCTCAGCACAGCCTTCCTTGCTCCCAACCAGCCCTGCGTCTTCTCTTAATAATCTGAGCAAAGTTTTATTTTGCCCAGTTGAAAAGACATACTTTTCTCCATTAATGGTTGTTTCAATTTTTGTAGTGGAATCATGACGAAGCGTGGTATCTACGTGAGTTACCTCAGTAAAGGGTTTACCCCATAATAATATTGGGTTTTCAGGATATTCTTTCCTTTCAATGCCCTTTGCGATAGCCTCAAGCGCTCTTTTAGTAACAATTTTAACAATCCGCTTACGATAAACAGCAGATCCACGAACATCTGAAATTGGTCTAGCAGAAGACATAGCAAGCTCTGCAGCTTGAGAAATCACAAATGGATCAAGAGTCTTGCCTTCCAAATACCTTTCAGCCTCCACCGCATGGATGATTGTCGGTGCGACAGCACCAAGTGTAATTCGGGCTTGATTGATTTTCTCGTCCAAAAAATCCAGAATTACTGCGCAGTTTACAACCGAAATTGCCTGTGCGCGTCGCAAAGCGAACTTGATAAATGTTCCCTTCTGATTTGGCATTAACCCTTTAAATATGATATCACTGAGAATTTCATCAGGTTGTAGCACATTACGCCGAACACCTGTATAAAACTCCGCTAAAGGAATCACGCGTTCACCCGAAATCGATTTTAAAACCACCCGCGCATTTAAAGCCATTAATGGCGTAATCGTGTCATTTGCCGGTGATGCGGTAATGAGATTTCCTGCGATCGTACCTCGATTACGAATCTGTGGAGAGCCAACCTCCCAGGCGGCTTGGGCTAACGGGAATCCAAATTCTTTAATTAATTTCGATGCCACAACTTGGTTATGGGTAACGAGTGGTCCAACATGGATCCAACCCTCTTCATCCAATGAAATTCGATCCAGACCTGGGATACGGGTAATATCAACTAACGAATGAATCCCTTTACGAACTCCTCGTTCCATCTCCAAAATTAAATCAGTTGCGCCGGCTACAACCCGGCAATTCTCTTTTTCTTCATGAACGATTTTTAAGGCATCCTCAAGACTGGCCGCTGTGTAATAATTTTGCCACATATCTCCTCCATCAATCCTTCATGACTTTTCCACTGCCACCATTATGAACCATAATAATCTGTGCCAGGATGCTAACCGCAATTTCTTCCGGAGTTTCTGCTTGTAATTCTAATCCTAATGGGGAAACCACCCTATTCAACAAATCTGGCGGTATCCCTTTTGCGATTAACCCTTTTTGGGTAACAGCCCACCTTCGCTTTGAACCAATCAATCCAATGAATCCAGCAGGTGTTTCCAATAATGGACCCAAACCTTCGATATCCACATTACTTCCTCTGGTTGTAAGAACCAGATAAGTGTATGGAGTGATATTTAGGTGCTT
>JAJUJY010000234.1 GCA_029265085.1 Chloroflexota bacterium | reverse complement strand
ACCTGCTCAGGTGGCAGAAGGATTCCGCTTTTTGATGGTGGTTCCGCCGCTCATCGGGGCGGTATTGGCCGTTATCACCTTGTATTTCTATCCACTGCATGGTGAACGGCTGGAAGCGGTCAAAAAAGCCCTGGCTGAAGCTCCCAGCTCCAACCAACCAACAGGTCAATTGCCATAAGTCATTTTTTGGATTATTCTGGTAAAATACGAGAGAAGTACTCCATAAATTGAGGCGAATATGACCGAATCCATTCACCCTGAAACTATCGTTGGTGCAGTAGCGCTCGTTGTAAACAACCTGGAGCGCAGCACGGCGTTTTATCAAAAGATCCTTGGCTTAAAGCTGCTCTCATCCGAAACAAACCCGCCCGCCGCACACCTGGGCGTGGACGGTGTTCCATTGATCTCACTGTACGAGGTGCAAGATGCTCCCCGCGCCCCCAAAGCCCCCGGCCTCTACCATGTGGCCATCCGCACGGCTACTCGTTTTGGGTTAGCCCGCGCGCTCTACCAACTGGCCGAGCGCAAGGCCGCTATCCAGGGTTGGGCGGATCACGGCGTTTCGGAAGCCATTTATCTGACCGACCCGGAAGGCAATGGGCTGGAAATCTACTGCGACCGCCCGCAAGAGGAGTGGCCGCAGGACGAGGACGGCGGTCTGGATATGGGTACCGATGAGCTGAACGTGGATAATCTCCTGTTTGAGCTGCGCGGCAAGATTGATGCCTGGCAGGGGCTGGAATCCGGCACGCGAGTTGGGCATGTGCATTTGCGGGTGAACGATCTGCCAAAAGCGCTGGATTTTTACCGGCAGGTCATTGGCCTGGATTTAATGCAGGAATATGGACCTTCGGCAGCTTTCTTATCGGCGGGTGGTTACCACCACCATGTCGGTGCAAACACCTGGGAAAGTGCAGGCCAGCCGCCTGCTCCGGCCAATGCAGCCGGGCTGCGTTGGTACGAGCTGCTGCTGCCCGATCAGCCCGCTCTGGATGCCGTTTTAAACCGCATCCGGGCAGCCGGCGCGCCGTTGGAAGAAATCCCTGGCGGTTGGCTGACCCGCGACCCGGCTGGAAACGGTCTGCGACTGGCGCTGCGCGGTTAGGGTTCTAAAAAAGCAACCGTATCAAATTTCACCACCACAGGCAGGTCACTGAAGGCCGTGATGCCGAGCCCGGCGGTGCCGGAGATCAACCGGGTATCAACGGTGTATCCCACCGGCTGCCCGTTCACTTCAAAAGATAATTCCGGTCCGCTGCAGGTGGCAGAGTAGGTATTCTCTTCTTCCCCGCCGCGGATGGCGGTTGTATTGCCGTCATCCAGGATGATGCGCTGGTCGGTTTCTTCGTCATATCGTTTGATTGCCCACCGTCCGGTGTGGCTGGCACCGAATTCATACCATCCTACCCCCTCGGTGGAGCGGCACACCAGACTGATTTCTTTATCCTGGGCGGCAGCACTGCGCGCGGTGGTCACCACGGTGACATTGGCCAGGGTGATCTGGTCGTACAACACATACGCCGCTATTTCTTCACTGGTTAATTCCACCACCAGCAAGCCGCCTTCCAGGTAAATATCCATTGCGCTTTCATCACCCGCTGTGACGAAATACTGCCAACCAACCGCATCTTTTTCAAAGTCCTCAAAAAAGAGCTGGCCCTGACCGGGCTGCAATTCCTCCATAACCGGTGTTTCGCTGGCTGTGGTTGTATCCTCGGCGGCTGCGTCTTCAGTGCTGCTGGTCGTTGGCGTGGGGCTGATCTGTTCAACCAGAGTCACGGCCAGGGTGGGAGCGTATTGGTCGGGGGCTTCGCTGTCCGGGTTCGTAACAATCGCCAGGGCGGTCACAGTCGCTGGCTGGGCTGGCGGTGCGGGTGGGCGGTAGGTCAGGCTAAAAATTAATGCAGCCAGTGTGATTCCAATCAACACGAGCAAAGCAATTAATAAAGCAGGTTTCATTTGCCCCTCCCGTTTCGATCAAACCCAGGTGCAGCCGTTTCGGCGGGGATTAAGCTGCGTAATACGGTCAGAAATACCCATATAATTTTCTAAAGTATTCTTCTTAACAATATTGTAAAATAAATGTGTTGGATGTTTTATTAAAAATTGTGCTTTAAATCGTCCAAATCAAGTACAATTTTATTTATTATCCCCTATTCAGCATTCCCTGGCTGAAGAAAAAGGAGCCCAATATGAGTCGCAAATCTTTATTCCTATTGTTTGGGCTGTTATTCACCATCATTTTTATGATGGCCTGTGGTTTGCCTTCCCCCAAACCAACCGAAGAAACTGCCCCCACAGCACCACCCGAGCCGCCGGCTGCGACCGAAGCACCTGCTGAGGATGGTGCCGCCACCTCGTTGTCAGAAGCCAAAGATGCGGTCATTCGCATCGTTGCCGAAGGTACCTATGAGTATCCCGGATTTGGTTCCGTGCAAGAGCTGGGCAGCGGCAGTGGTTTTATTATCAGCCCGGACGGCATTGCCGTGACCAACAACCACGTTGTGACCGGGGCCGCGCGCATCAAGGTCTATTTTGCGGATGGCGATAAAGCCTACAATGCCCGCATCCTGGGTGTGTCAGAATGTTCTGACCTTGCGGTCATTGATATCGAAGGTGACGGCTTCCCCTACCTTAACTGGTACAAAGAAACTCCCGAACTCGGCCTGGCTGTGTATTCGATGGGCTATCCCCTGGGTGACCCGAACTTTACCCGCCATGAAGGCGCAATTTCCAAAGAACAAGCCGACGGCAATACCAGCTGGACGGCAGTAGATACCGTGTTGGAACATGACGCCATTATTAATCCCGGCAATTCCGGCGGCCCGCTGGTGACAGAGGACGGCCAGGTGGTGGGTGTGAATTATGCTGGTGCCAGTGAATACGATCAGTATTATGCCATTCCCGCCAAAGCGGCCATTAAAGTGGTAGATCAGCTTGCGGATAAAAAAGATGTCGATTCGATCGGTATCAACGGCGAAGCCCTGATGACCGATGACGGCAGCCTGACCGGTGTTTGGGTCTATTCGGTGGCTTCCGGCTCACCGGCAGATAAATCCGGCATCCAGCCGGGTGATTTCCTGTTGGAAATGGAAGGTATTACCCTGGGCCGCGAAGGTTTGTTGATTGATTACTGCGATGTGCTGCGTACCCATGATCCCGAAGATACCCTGAGCCTGAAGCTGGTACGTTCCGGAACGGGTGAATTGATGGAAGGCCAGTTGAACGGCCGCGAGCTGGTAGCCATTGATACCATCGATCTTTCGGACGGCAGCACCGATGGCGGCGACACTGGCGATACCGGCGAAGCCCCGGCTTTCTACACCGAAGAATTTGATACCGACCTGCCGGACTGGACCTATTTCTTCTTCGGCGAAGACAATGCCGATTTTGATCTTTACACCGAAGACAGCACCCTGATCTTTGATATCCGCGATCCGGAAACCTACGTCTATTTGACCTACGATCCCTGGATTTATGAAGATGTGCGCCTGGATGCGCTGGTTTATAACCAGGCAGCCAGTAATAATAACTTCTTCAGCCTGGTGTGCCGCTATGATGAAAACCTGGGCTGGTATGAGTTCAATGTCAGCTCCAATGGATTATGGTCACTGCTGCGGTATGATGAGAGCCAGCAGGGTTTCACCACCCTGTATGACGGCGGCTCGTTTAATATCAATATGGGCCAGGATGAGAATATATTCAGCCTGGAGTGCGTTGGCAGCAAATTGAATGTGTATATCAATGATACGCTGGTCCGCACGGTTAATGACACCCGTTTCAGCGAAGGGCAAATTGGCCTTTCAGCCTCCTCGTTTGATACGGTACCGATCACAGTCAGCTTTGATGCGCTGATGATCAGCGAACCGTAAAACCGGTATTTTGGAACCCATTTGGCGCGGTGTGATCCGATCACCCGCGCCTTTTTTATGGCTGGTCAAAAGAGGGGCAGGGGTTATTGATGTATGGTTCGGGTCCGTGAGGCCGGCGGTTCTGAGGTGCTGCGGTTATTGGACCCACCCAAACCCTCCCAGAAGGGAGGAAAAGAAAAACCCTGGCGGTCTCCAAGACCTTCCAGGGTTTGCTGACGGCTGACGGCTGATGGCTGTCGGCTGACGGCTGATCGCTGACAGCTATCTTTTGCTGACCACCCCCGCATTCAACGTATCTCTCACCAATCCGGGGCCGGCATAAATCAAGCCGGTGTAGAGCTGCACCAGCACCGCGCCCGCATCCAGTTTGGCCTGTGCGTCTGCGGGGGTCATCACCCCGCCGCTGGCGACCACGGGCAGTGCTCCGCCGGTGCGCCGGACCACGTCTTTGACCAGGCGGGTGTTGAGATCGTTGAGCGGTTTCCCGGACATGCCGCCGGTTTCAGCGGCTAGCGCCGAGGTCAACCCATCCCGGCGCAGGGTGGTGTTGGAAATGATCACCCCGTCCATGCCGCAATCTTGCACAGCGGCCAGGGCATCGTCCAGGTCGGTGTCGTCCAGGTCCGGAGCCAGCTTGACCAGCACCGGCACGCGCTTACTGAGCGACTTTTCTTGCGCGGCGCGTTCTTCTGCCAGCGGGCGCAGCAGCCCCTCTAATGCGGCGCGGGATTGCAGCGTGCGCAGCCCAGGCGTGTTAGGCGAACTGACGTTAACGGCCAGGTAATCGGCCAGGGGGGCAAACTTCTGCGTCAGGGTGATGTAATCCTGGGCGGCCTCCTCCAGCGGAGTGGCCTTGTTTTTGCCGATATTAACCCCCAGCACCAACCCCTTGGGGCGGCTGCCCTGCATGCGTTTGGCCAGGAAATCCGCGCCCCGGTTGGGGAAACCCATCCGGTTGATGACGGCTTCATCCTGCACCAGCCGGAAAATGCGCGGCTCGGGATTGCCGGGTTGGCCTTTGGGTGTGACCGTGCCCAGTTCAATATGCCCGAAGCCCAGGCAGGCCAATCCGCGCCAGCCAAACCCGTCCTTATCATACCCGGCGGCCATGCCGAGCGGGTTAGGAAAGGTCAGGCCAAACGCCTCGACTGCCGGTCCGTTGATCTTTGGCCGGAACATAGCCCGGATGAGCGCCGCACTGAGCGGGTTGCTCCCGCCCAGGCGCAGTGCAGTGATGGTGGATGTATGGGCCTGCTCCGGTGTGAGCAGGTAGATGAACCGGCGTAAGAATTTATACATTTATCCATTCCTCCCCAAGAATTCACGCGCCGCGGTGATTTGCTCCGCCGGGATGCGCCCGACAGCCTCCCAGGTATCCAGCAGCGCGGATAAAGTGACCACAGCATGCAGGCGGTATCCGGCCTCAGCCAGTGCCTGCGCCGCCCCCGATTGGCGGTCGATCAATACAATTACGTCCTTCACGCGCAGCCCGGCAGCGGTCAGGCGTTCGATGGCCTCAAATTTGCTGCCCCCGGTGGTAGCCAGGTCGTCGATCACTGCCGCGGTTTCCCCGGCGTGGTAATCACCCTCGATCTCGGCTTTGGTTCCGTATTCTTTGACCTCTTTGCGCGGGTAGAGCATGGGCTTTT
>JAJUJY010000106.1 GCA_029265085.1 Chloroflexota bacterium | reverse complement strand
GGTCAATGGGGACAGTTCCCTCTACGGAAATATTGATTGTCCAAAGCTCATTTATTTGGTTTTCTTCCTTAGAAGCCCTGGTAAATAAGAGCCAATTACCATCTGGAGATAAAGAAAAAATTCGGCCATCCAGATCTCCGGTTGTAACCACCGGGCGGCGATTGCCCGTGGTATTTTCCATAATCCAGGCATTTCCTGCAGTAAGAAATGCTATCCGGCCATTAATTGGGATGGGTGTAAATGGTGATTGAACCCCCACCATCACAATTTCTGGGCGAGATTCGACTAAATTGGCAACTTTAAAAACATTCCTTGAGGTTTCTTTGCCGTCTTCAAGGATTTTCCGAATTGTTATTTGTTGAATACCATTCACACCAGGCTGCACAAGGAGATTTTCACCCTCTGGCAGTGATTCGTTGCGCACCGTTTGGCGTTCAAATGGAACGATGGTTTCTGAGATTTCAAATTCTTCTTTCACCCGAGTAACATTTATTGAAAGTTCTTCGGTGATGATGGTGTAAGAAGGAGGTGTCACTTTATCCAGATTTGATAGTTGGATTTCCGCGATCGATAGTACATCCTGAACCGTTGATCCAACAGGTATTTGAAAGAGGGTTTGTTTTCCATCAACTTGAAGCGAAACATCGACGTTGGTCGGGGCAGAAGTGTTCTGCTGCGAGCATGCAGATAGGATGGCTATCAGTAGGATAAAAACCAGATACTGTGGAACTATTTTTTTGATATTATGAAGGTTTCTGTTTTGTTTGTTTATCATAGATATCGATTTGTTAACAACAAATCAGGTATAATCAGGTGAATCTTTGAATAAGGCAACGTCTATTATAGCATGACTGATCTAAACGTAAGTCTTGGTTATTTATCTCTAGAATCAGCAATTGAAGCGTTATTATTTGTTGCTGCTGCGCCTGTCTCTGTCAACCAACTTGCCGAGATATTAGGATTATCTCAACAAGAAATTGGTCAAGGATTAAGAAACCTTGATGAATTGTATAAAAATGGACGTGGAATACGGATTCAAAAGCACGATAATCGTTATCAATTAACTACTGCGCCGGAGCTGGCAGAAATAATTGAGAAATATTTAGGATTGGAGGCAACTGCAAAGTTAAGTCGGGCTGCATTAGAAACATTAGCCATTGTTGCTTATCGCCAACCCATAACTCGTCCGGGTATTGATGCTGTACGTGGTGTAAACAGTGACGGTGTATTAAAAAGCTTATTGAGTAAAGGCTTAGTTCAAGAGGTTGGTCGTGCTGAAGGACCAGGAAGACCTATCTTGTTTGGAACGACTGCCGATTTTTTGCAACATTTTGGTTTGTCATCTTTAGAAGAATTACCTCCGTTTGACCTTATTCAACCGGATGAAGAACCAGTGGAAAATACGTTGTTGAAGGATTAATGTATGGCTGAAGAAAGACTTCAAAAAATATTAGCACGCGCAGGTTATGGTTCACGCCGAGCTTGCGAAGTGTTGATTAGTGATCGACGCGTAAAAGTGAATGGCGTCTTTGCAATATTGGGATCGAAGGCTGATCCTGATAAAGATCAAATTAGTGTAGATGGGCAAGTACTTCCAAAGTTAAAAGCCCCATCGATTTATATCGCTTTACACAAACCAAGAGGAGTATTATCGGACAATGTTCCTGATGATCCACGGAAGACTGTCCATGATCTAGTGCCTGTTACAGGTCATTTGTTTGTGGTTGGGCGTCTGGATTATGATAGTGAAGGTTTAATGCTGCTCACCAATGATGGGGATATGGCAAATCGGCTGACCCATCCCCGATATGGGCACGAAAAAGAGTATCGGGTTTTGTTGGTTACTCAACCAGATGAAAAACAACTGGAAGCCTGGCGGCATGGGGTTGTGTTAGAAGATGGGTATAAAACTGCCCCAGCTGATGTAAAAATTGAAAGCCAGGCAGGCAAAGGTACCTGGATCCGTGTAATTATGCGAGAAGGTCGGAAACGCCAAATTCGAGAGGTAGGGAAAACGATCGGCCTTCCAGTTTCTAGAATCGTTCGAATTCGTATTGGGCCAATTCAATTAGGAAACTTAAAACTGGGTGATTGGAGAAATCTCTCCAAAGGCGAAATTGAAAATCTGAAAAAGATTACGATTACTCAGCGAACCACTACCAAACCAAAGCTTGTTCGAAAATAATATAAAAAGACCTTCTAGCACAATCTGCCTAGAAGGTCTTTTGTTTTGAGAAAATTATGCCTCGGGGAGGGTCTTTTGGATTAACTGTATCGTGGTAATAGGAGCCGGACTTTCTTTTGATTTTTTGCGGATATTATCCTTTAATTTTTCTAGCGTAACCGCCATTATTGGGGCATCCGTGGAATCAAGTTCTACTTTGGGATTTGTAAATACCAACACTGGTTCAATGGGGGGGATTTGAACCTCGCCGAGGTTCTTTTTCAAATATTTCACCATGTCATTTTGTGCATATCCCGCTTCCGCGTCTGGCCGGCCAAGGCTTTCCTGCCCAAATATTTTTAAATAGGCGTTTCCGCCTTTTTGTCGGAAGCGTTTTTTGTTCGAGTCATAACTGATGTTGCCCCCCATGGATAGGGGAATCAACGGCATCACGCCTGAAGGGCCAACCAAAAGATGGGGAGTGCCAGTGGAATAATGATAAAGGGTATATTTATCATCCAATCCTTTTAAAGCCGCAGAAAGGAGCTCATCAGGGCGAGGAGATTTGCCCCAGCGGTTTCCAAAAAAGATACCAACCTGGGAAAGCAAAAAACCTAACAGCAATGCACCAAACGTAATGGTTATTTGTTCTGGTGCGGTAAATGATACATATAAACCTACACCCAATATCACCAAAGCGGCAATGGTTGTAAACTGCCCGAGTTTTTTGTTCCGTTGAATTAGTCGAGTGTTTGATACGATTTTCATAAATGTTATCCCTCAGAAGAAGATGTGGATTCTAAATCCGCCAGACGGGATTGAATTCCTGTTTGAAGGGCGCTAAGCAAATCTGCTTGCACTGCTTGATGTGCAACACGTATGGCAGAGGTTAAAGCACGAGCATCTGAACGGCCATGACCAACAAATACCAGGCCATCGATTCCCAACAAAGGTGCAGCGCCGACTTCAGACGGATCAAGCATTTGTTTAATTTTTCCAAAAGCTGGTTTTACTAAAGCGGCGCCTAATTTACGGGTGAAAGAGGCTGTTAATTCTTTTTTGAGGGTGTCAGTGATCAATTTTGCCACGGCTTCACTGGATTTTAACAAGATATTTCCGGTAAAACCATCACAAACGGCTACATCTGCTGCGCCGCCGAAAAGTTCTTTGCCCTCAACATTTCCAATGAAATTCAGGCCAGACTTTTCAAGTAATGGATATGTGTCCTTGACCAACTGGTTACCTTTGCCAGCTTCTTCTCCGTTTGAGAGCAATCCAACCCGCGGATTCGATTTGCCAAATACTTTCTCTGCATAGATGCTGCCCATGACAGCAAATTGGGCTAAGAATTCAGGTCGGCAGTCTGCATTTGCACCAATGTCGGTTACAACACAATGCCCATCTTTTACCGGAAAAATTGCAGTCAATGCTGGTCTGGCTACCCCTTTAATCCGGCCAAGTGTTCTTAATGCATTAAACATCGCACCACCTGTGTTTCCAGCGGTGACAAATGCCTGGCCTTTGCCGGATTTAACCAATTCCATGCCCACTGCCATTGAGTTACGCGGTTTCTTTTTTGCGGCATCTACGGGTTTATCGCCCATTTCAAGGATATCCGGGGCATGCTCAATTGTTACTGGTAGATTGCGGGTGTTGATCGCTTTTAATTTTGGTGCGATGAGTTCTTCATTACCAACGAGGATTACTTCTACACCAAACAATTGTGCGGCATCGACAGCAGCTTGAATTTCTGGATCCGGGTATTGATCACTACCCATAGCATCGAGAATAATCGCCATAAGATCTCCTTTGAAAAAAATGCTTGTTGTTAATTTGAAAGAAATTGTTCCAATTTTCTTGACACATACTAATTGGCGGTTATAATAACCGTGCAATTGCGCTGGTGCTGGAATTGGCAGACAGGCATGGTTGAGGGCCATGTGCCGAAAGGCGTGGGGGTTCAACTCCCCCCCAGCGCACACAAAAGAAAGCCGCTAAACAAGCGGCTTTCTTTATTTTATATATTCCGTTTTGTAATGTACTGTGTTAAATTTATCAACGATTCTTTTTCTGGACAATCAGGTAAATAGTCTAAATTGACCAAGGCTTTTTCAACATATTGATTTGCTTCCAGCAGCGATTCAGCTATTGCATCGCTTTTTCGAATATTATTGATCAAACGATCCAGCTGTTGTTCGTTTTTGGGGCAATTACCTTCTAAGAGATATGCAACATCCGGATCAGATGAATTCTTTTCAATAAAGAATAACGCTGGAAGGGTAATTAAACCTTGCCGTAAATCATTACCTACGGGTTTTCCTAATTTGGTTTGCTCACCGGTAAAATCTAAAATATCATCCACAATTTGAAATGCCATGCCCATTTCATACCCAAACTGGCGCATATTTTCAAGCATGATCTCGTCAACATCAGCAATCAATGCGGCACAGGTTGTTGAGGCTTCAAATAAAGAAGCAGTTTTCGCATAAATCCGTTGATAATAATCTTCTCGGCTGATCCGGCAGCGGCTGGTGAACATCTGGGTAATTTCACCATTTACTATGACGGTTAGCGTTTTGGCAAAGAGGCTCATTACCGGTATGGAATTCGTATCGGCGGCTAATTTTGCAGCTCGTGCAAACAGGAAATCTCCAGTTAAAACCGTAGCTCCAGGTGACCATTGGGAGTTTAAGGTGGGGATTCCTCTTCGCAGGAGAGATCCGTCAATTAAATCATCATGAACCAAAGTAGCTGTATGGAGTAATTCAATTGCAGCGGCAAGAGTAATTAACCGGTCGGCATCTCCGTCAAATATTTTTCCAACAGTAAGCGTTATTGTTGGCCTAATCCTTTTTCCCCCAGACGATAGTAAATGATCCAAGGCAGCCCGCAAATCGGGGTGATACCCGGCTGCCTGCGAACTCATCAAGGCTTCAACTTGATGAATTTTTTCTTGAATTGGAATATTAGTTGTATGCGTGGTATTCAAGAAAGCGCACTCCGTAGGAATAGTTGATCCACATTCGTATTAAGTATATGAGATAATTCATTAATATCCAGGTTTAGAAGAGCAGATATTTTTTCAGCCACTAATCGTACATAAGCAGGTTCATTTCGTTTTCCACGATGCGGATGCGGAGTAAGATATGGAGCATCTGTCTCGATTAGTAAATTTTCAGGCGGAATTTGACGTACCACTGTTTGACGATCTACACCGTTTTGAAAAGTTACAGGACCGCTGATTCCGATTAGGAAATTTTTCTTAGTTAACATTTTAGCAGTTTCTACATCACCGTCAAAAGAATGCAAAACCCCTGGATAATTTTTAAGATAGGGTTGATTATTTGCGTGTAAGCGATCAACCCAAGCCTCCAATATTGGCCAAAGATCAAAAAATGAGGATCGGTTGTGAAGAATGACAGGTAGATTTAAGGTTTCTGCTGTGGATAATTGTTGGATAAGGATCTCTTTTTGCAGTTCTTTCGGTGAATAGTCCCGATAATAATCTAAACCAATTTCACCAATGGCAACAACTTTGGGGTTTTGAGCAAGCTCAATCAATGTGTTGAGTGTGGATGAGTTCCATTGTGTTGCATCATTTGGGTGAACACCAACTGCTGCGAAACAACCTTGGAACCGATCTGCGATTTCAATGGCTTTACGGCTTGTTTCCAGATCGGTTCCAGGAATGATTATTTTATTTATCCCTGATTGATTTGCTCGCTGTATCACCAGGTCTAAATCATCTTGAAAATGATGCAGATTTAAATGGCAATGAGTATCAGTTAGTGCTATCAAAAATCATAATCCTGCAATTTTTAAACCGTCTTGCAAAATTTGTTGAACACAGTCTTTATGTGTGGTTTCGCAATAGACCCGCAAAATTGGTTCGGTGCCTGAAAACCTGATAAGTAACCACCCACCATCTTCAAGGCTGAACTTAAATCCATCCAGCGAGTTTAATCCAGTGACCTTCAATCCGCCAATGGTTTGCGGGTTAGCGTTCAAAATCATTTGTTCTCGCGATTTACGATCACCCTTGAATTTGCTGTCGATACGGTCATAGTAATGAGGACCAACTTTGCTAAATAGAAGCTTCAATAACTGCGAAGGCTTCATATTTTCCCGTACCATGAAATCCAGGAAATACAAACCAGCTAAAATACCATCGCGTTCTGGCACATTACCTCGAAAAGCATATCCACCGGATTCTTCACCACCAATAAGTGCATCAGTTTCAAGCATTTTAGGGGCAACGTATTTGAATCCAACGCCGGTTTCATATACTGGAATATCGTAAATTTTGCCAAGTTTTTCAAGCATCCCGGTCGTGGATAATGTTTTAACAATTGGTCCGCGGAGGCCACGTTTTTCCAATAAATAATATGCTAATAACGCATACACTTGAAGCTGATTAATAAAATTACCGGCCTCATCACCGATACCCACCCGATCTGCATCTCCATCTGTTATCAGGAGTACATCGGCATTTAATTCGACCGTTTTTTGTAAGCCGACATTGATATTTGGTGGAATAGGTTCTGGGCGCTTCATTTCTGGATAAATCGGGTTGCGTGTATTGTGTATTTCGTTAACCTCAGATTTTCCACCTGCTAACAATTCACTAAACCACCCAGCCCCATTTCCCCACATCGCATCTACGACGATTTTCAATCCAGCATCTTTGATTGGTTGGAGATCGATTAATTCTTTAAGGTGTTCAATATACGCTGGAGCGGGATCGAATTTTACGAGGATTCCTTGTTGTTCGGCCTCAGCGGCAGGAATTCTTTTGGTTTGCTCTTCTGTCTCCGGAATCCAACTTTCGATTTCTTTTAAACCTTCCGGATCAATTGCGCCGCCAAATTCATTTCGGACTTTAAATCCATTATCTGTCGGCGGGTTGTGGGATGCAGTAATATTTATTGCACCTGCTGCTTTTTTATTCACAACAGAATATGCAATCACTGGAGTGGGCGTAGGACCGTTGGTTAAATATACTTTAAGGCCATTACCGCATAACACTTCTGCAACTGCCAGTGCAAAATTTTCGGAGTGAAATCTTTTATCATGACCGACAACAATCCATTCCCCCGATTTTCCATGATTGTTCATGTAGGTCGCAAAACCTTGGGTGCAGCGACGAACATTTTCGAAGGTATAATCTTCGGCAATTTCCCCTCGCCATCCGTCAGTCCCAAAGGTGATTTTCTTTGCCATTATTTCCTCCATCAAAATAGAATGAGCAACAGCTTGTAAAACGTAAATTATTATAACAGGTCATTGAGGATGGGAAAAGTTGTTATTTCTTCTTAAGTGTACACATGCTATAATTTACTTTCGGTGTCTGAATAGGAGTTTGGTGAATGAATTTAAAAAATACAATTTACCTGGATTATGCGGCAACGACTCCTGTGGATGAGCGTGTCTTATCGGTAATGATTCCATATTTCTTGGAGAATTATGGAAATCCAAGTTCTATACATTTTTATGGGCAACAAGCTGAGGCAGCTTTGGAAGATGCACGTGAGGTGGTGGCACAATCCATAAATGCCCGCCCTGAGGAAATTGTTTTTACAAGCTGCGGTACAGAAAGTGATAATTTGGCTTTGCGTGGCGCAGTGCTGGCTGAAAAAAAACGGCGTGGTGCAAATCGCATTATTACTACTCCAGTGGAACATCATGCCGTATTACACACATCCCATCAATTGGCTGATGAGTATGGATTTGAATTAGACATCCTTCCGGTGGATTCTTTTGGGCGGGTTGACCCTAATGATGTGAAAGCAAGGTTATCTGGAAATGCAGCCATTGTTTCGGTTATCTATGCAAATAATGAAATTGGTACGATCAACCCGATAAAAGAAATCGGTTTGTTTTGTCGTCAGGCAGGCGTGCCTTTTCATACCGATGCAGTTCAAGCGGCTGCTCATCTTGAGATGAACATTGAGCGGGATTTTGTGGATTTGCTCTCCATTGGGGCTCATAAAATGTATGGACCCAAAGGGGTTGGCGCATTATATGTTCGGCGCGATTTGCCGATTATCCCTGCTCAGACAGGTGGTGGACAAGAAGGTGGCAAACGCGCAGGAACTCAAAATATCCCATATATCGTTGGCCTTGCCGAGGCAATTCGATTGTCTCAAAAAGAATATGCTCCTCGAAGTGAGGCTGTAATAAAATTGCGGGACCGATTAATTGCCACTGTGTTGGATAAGATTCCTAGATCTAGATTAACTGGCCATCCTGTCGATCGATTGCCTAATCATGCAAGTTTTGTGTTTGAAGGTGTAGATGGGAATGCTTTGCTAATGATGCTGGATGCGGCTGGGTTTGCCTGTTCCTCAGGATCAGCTTGTAAAGTTGGTGACCCAAAACCATCCGATGTGTTATTGGCAATTGGTCTTACTCGCCCATGGGCAATGGGGTCATTAAGAGTTACTTTGGGTAAGCAAACTACGGAAGAAGAGATCGATCGATTTACGAAAATTTTGCCGGAAATTGTTGATAAAATCCGGAAAAGTTAAAAGAAAGCTTATCATGACCGGTAAACAAAAAGTTGTAGTTGCAATGAGTGGCGGCGTGGATAGTTCAGTAGCTGCAGCCTTGCTTGTTGAACAAGGCTATGAAGTCATTGGGATGATGCTGCGGTTATGGAATGAGCCAGGAAAAGAAGACTCAAATCAATGCTGTACTCCAGATGCTATGGCTCAAGCCAGGCGTGTAGCCGCGAAATTGGGAATTCCATTTTATGCAATCGATGCGAAAGAAATTTTTTATCAAACTGTGGTTCAATCATTTATAGCAGGCTACACCCAGGGTGTGACCCCGAATCCATGCCTTGTCTGTAACCGCCTTGTTCGATGGGATTTCTTGTTAAAATATGCAATGAATTTTGGTGCAGATTATTTAGCCACTGGTCATTATGTGCGGATAAACCACACGCTGGATGGGAAATCTGCTTTGTATCGCGGAATAGATTCTGCAAAGGATCAATCCTACGTTTTGAGTGTCTTGAATCAGGAGCAATTGAGTCACTCCATGTTCCCAATTGGATCAATACAAAAGTCACAAGTAAGAGAAATTGCTCAAAAATTCGGCTTATCTGTTGCATCAAGAAAAGATTCGCAAGATTTATGCTTTTTGGCTGGACAGGATTATCGCGAATTTTTAAATCGATACGCTCCTCACACGCTTGTAAAAGGAGAAATTCTCAGTACAACGGGGAAATATTTAGGCCAGCATGAAGGTTTGGGACAATATACCATCGGTCAACGGAAGGGTTTAAATATTCCGTCCGCTGTTCCTTTGTACGTAATTGCTAAAGATACACAAAATAATCGATTGGTAGTTGGTGATGCATCAGAATTAGGTGAGAACCGATTGATTGCAGGCGACGTAAATTGGATTAGCGGCGTTATTCCAACCGATGTAATCCGTGCGGAGGTGAAAATCAGATATAAAGCAGCTTTTTCGCCAGCGAAAATTCGTCCTTTGGAAGATAATAAAGTTGAGGTTATCTTTGATCAAGAATTACGAGATATAACCCCAGGACAACGGGCGGTATTTTACCAAGGAGACCTGGTGTTGGGTGGGGGAACGATAGAAAAAGGATATAAATAAATTTTAGAGGGGTTATGCCAATTCAAACATTGATTATGGGATTCTTGGTTTCATCTCTTATGGGAGCAATATTCCACCTTTGGAAGGGTGGGAATGTATGGCGATTGGTCTTGTATTTGGTTCTTGCCTGGGGTGGTTTTTGGCTAGGACATTTCTTAGGGCAATTAATCAACTTTGAATTTATTAAAGTTGGTATGTTATATCTTGGGCCAGCGTGTCTATTATGTGTGGGTTTGTTATTTTTAGGCCACTGGCTAAGTTTTGCAAAACTAGATTTAAAAGATTAATTTAAAAAATATTTGGAGGATCATTTGGCCTGGAATTTACATGGAACCCATGCTTGTGACGGTGACCTGGTTCAACTGGTTGGGCTAAGGCACAAAAGTTTTATTATCCGTTTGAAGCAAGGAGCGGTGTTTCAAACTCATCGCGGTGTTTTAAATCACGATGATATTATTGGAAAGCCCTGGGGTACTCAATTATTCAGTCACCTGGGAAATCCGTTTTTTATGCTCCAACCCGCATTAGGGGATTTGCTGCGTGAATTACCCCGGAATACACAAATTTTATATCCAAAGGATATTGGATATATTCTGGTCTATATGGGGATTGGTGCAGGACAACATATATTGGAGGCTGGAACTGGTTCAGGTGCACTTACTTCTGCTTTTGCGTTCTCGGTGGGAAAAGAAGGCAAAGTTACTTCATATGATGTGCGCCCCGAGATGCAGCAAATGGCTCGCAAAAATTTAACTCGCCTGGAGTTAGAAGAACGCGTGACATTTAAGTTGCGTGATATTGGCGAGGGATTTGATGAAACAGGCGTAGATGCATTGTTTTTGGACGTGCCGAATCCATACGATTATATTGGGCAAGTGCGAAACGCCTTAAAATTGGGCGGATTCTTTGGAAGTATTTTACCCACAGCAAATCAAGTATCAAAATTACTCATTGCACTTCGCCAGCATAATTTTGCTTTTATTGAGGTATGTGAGATTTTTTTGCGTTATTACAAACCTGAACCAGAGCGTTTTCGGCCAGTCGATCGTATGGTCGCGCATACCGGTTTCTTAATCTTTGCCAGGCCGGTGGTGATGGCGGAAACACCGGATGAATCTTTTCAGGAGTCTTTGTTAAATTCTGCCCCAATGGAAAATGGCGAAGAGGAAACCAGTAACGAGGCGGATCAGGTGGAGTAATTCGCATAGATATGCTGTAGGCGATTAGGGTCGAATTATTGAGAAATATATATTATGGGTTTCATTCAACCAGAATCTATCAATTTGGAAATAATTCGCGAATCCCTGTTGCGAAACGAATCGTTGATCGCACCAATGGGATCAGTACATGCGTTTAAAAAAGCCGCAGTATTAATTCCATTGGTGCAATATCAAAATTTTTGGCACATTGTTTTTACACGCCGGTCAGATCTTGTACAGGATCATAAAGGGCAGGTCTCGTTTCCGGGTGGTGCAATTGAAGCCGATGATCCTACAGAGGAGTCAGCGGCGCTGCGAGAGACCTATGAAGAAATTGGTATTCATCCATCCGATATACAAATCTTAGGGCGAATTAATTCGTATGTCACAATAACAAATTACCATATCACACCATTTGTTGGTTCCTTTGTGTGGCCATATCCGATTCGAATCCAGCAAAGCGAGGTAAGCCGAGTTTTTACAATCCCATTGAAGTGGTTATCAGACCCCAAAAACCACGATACGAAGAATGTGATGCTTCCTAACGGTCGTTCAGAGCAAGTTGTTTATTTTCGGGAATATGATGGGGAAAAATTATGGGGCATTACAGCAAAAATCACCCTTCAATTTTTGACATTAATCAGGGTGATTTCAGCAAATTAAATTAGCGAAATATCTTTTTCTTTAAATTGCCAGGCTTGCAGATTTTTCTTCGTGTAGAAATTTCTTTGAAAAAATTTCTGGAGGGATTGCCGGGCTGGTTAAAAATCCCTGCAAATGATCGCAATTGTGCTTCATCACAAAGTCTAACTGTTCTTTGGTTTCTACTCCCTCCGCAACCACTTCCATTCCCAAATTATGCGCCATATCAATGATTGATGCTGTAATCAAGTCATTGTTTTTGTGATTACCAATATCGCCAATAAAGCTTTGGCTGATTTTTAAGAAATTCGTGGGTAATCTACGCAGGGTATGAAGAGATGAATATCCGGTGCCAAAGTCATCAATAGATATTCCTACGCCTAATTCCTTTAATTCCCAGAGGATATTTTCGATTTTGTCCATTTGCGCAAGATCCGTACTTTCAGTGATCTCGATGACTAACTGGCAGGAGGGAACATTAAATTCTGTAAGCAAATCCGAAATGTGTTTTGACAATTGTTTATTTTGGAATTGCCTTGCGCTCATGTTTACAGCCACCTTCATCCCTTTTTTCGAGGTCTTTTTCCATTCGGTAATTTGAGAGCAAGCAGTTCGCAATACCCAATCACCAATCGGGATGATTAACCCTGTTTCTTCTGCCAGGGGGATAAATTTTCCCGGGAAGACCATGCCGTTTTGTGGATGATCCCAACGGATCAAAGCCTCAGCGCCTGAGACTATTCCTGTTGTAAGGTTAACAATGGGCTGATAGAATAATCGGAATTGCTGCATATCCAATGCGCAGCGAAGATCCGATTCGAGGTGAAGCAGGGCAACTGCCTGAGCATGCATCTGGCGGTCAAACATTTCGTAACGGCCGCCACCTCTGGATTTTGCCTGGTACATCGCAGTATCTGCATCGCGCAAAACCTCTTCGGGTTTGGTATATGAATTGGATCCAAGCGTAATGCCAATACTGCAGGTGGTGAAAACTTGTTGATCTTCAATTGTGTAAGGCGCGGATAATTCTTGTTGGATTCTGTTAGCTACCTGAACGACTTCAATTGGGTCTTTAAGATCATTGAGCAATACAACGAATTCATCTCCACCCAATCTGGCAACTGTATCTTCAACTCGTAAAGCAGCCTCCAGGCGGCGAGCAATGGAAATTAACATTTGATCGCCTGCCAAATGGCCGAGGCTGTCGTTTACAACTTTGAAACGGTCTAAATCGAGGTATAAAACTGCAAAATAGATTTCATTGTGTCTTCTTGACCGTTTTATCGATTGACTTAAGCGATCTAAGAACAATGCGCGGTTGGGTAAACCAGTTAATTTATCATGCAGGGCTTCATGAATTAGCCTGGATTCATTTAGTTTAATTTTTGTTATATCCGTCATGGAACCCGCCATCCTGTGTGGAGGATTTCCTGGGCTGGATATTGCAAGACCACGTACTAACACCCAATGATAGGTTCCATCTTTGTGGCGAATACGATGTTCAATTTCTAATTGAGGATTCAAGCAAGCCAAATGTGATTCAATTGCAGAGATTAAGGCAGATAAGTCGTCTGGATGAACACGTTTTAACCATTCTTCCGGTTCATCGCATATTTCTACTTCTTCGTAGCCGAGCATTTTTTTCCATCGAGGAGAAAAATAAATCTTATGCGCCTGTAAATCCCAATCCCACAAGCCGTCATTTGCACCGGCCATTGCTAAAGCATGTCTCTCCTCAGATGTTCTAAGCGCTTTTTCAGCTTCTTTTTTCTCGGTTATATCAATAATGAAATTAACAATTAATTTGCGGTTATTCGGATGATCGTTAATAACTGATGCAGATAACTGGATGGTAGAATATTTTCCGTTTTTACCATAAATTGTGTATTCAACATTTTTTATGATTCCATCAGCCTGGAGTCGCTGCAAATCCTCCATCACTCTTGGGCGTTCTTCTTCAACGACAAATTCTAAGGCGTACCTGCCCATTAATTCTGCTTTGCTGGTCTGTCCAACTAATTCGATCTCTGCTTGATTACAGTCAATAATCTTTGTTTCGGTATCCGTTACCAAAATCGCGTTTGGAGAGGACGCAAATATGGTTGAGATCAGGTCGTGTTGTTTTTGTAATTCTTCTTCTGCCCGCTTTTTCTCAATAGCCATGGCAACATGAGGGGCAACAAAGGATAAAAAGCTTAAATCATTTGCAGAAAATCGAACCCCTTCGGTGTACGATTGAACAGCCATGATCCCAATCGTATGGTCTTGAATCTTAAGGGGTACTCCCAGCCAGTCAATTGATGGGGCACCTAAATTTTCAACTTCTTTTTCTGCAACAAGTTGATCAAATTTTTCTGGCGTAACCAGGAGAGGTTTTCCGCTGCGTAAAACATACTCGGTTAATCCACGCTGCAATCTTTGGGGCGGGGGAGGAGGATCAAATTCGTCTACAAAGTAAGGGAAAACCAGCAGGTCTTTTTCTAAATCGTGTAATGAGATATAAAAATTATTTGCTGGCATCAGATCTGAAATTGCATCATGAACTCCGGTAAATAAATCGCTTAATTTGTTTACGGTGCCCGCAATCTCGGATATTTTGGCTAATGCTGATTGATTTTTTTCAAGGCGGCGTAAATTGGTACCGTCGTTAAAAATTCCCATTGCATAGAATTTCCCGTTAAGCATGATCCGGGATATCTTCACGGCAATTTCTTTGTTCTTCTGGTTATTTGATGTTGAGCTCTTTATCAGGCATTCTGTTATTTGACCCGGAAATTTTTCACCTTTTTCTACCTGGCTGGTAATGGCTTCAGCATCTTGCTTGCTCAAAATCTTATCAAGTGTCAATTCATTTTCTTGATAATCGGTAAGGTTATATAGATGTTTCCAGGCTAGATTTGCAAATACGATATTGCCATGTTCATTAAAAATTACCAATGGAATATCAATGATTGAAAAGATTTGATTGAGATACAGGGCGTTTTCAGTACACAAACGGACCTCCACTGACAAGAGGCAAAATTGTAAGAATTGGTGGTTGCCAGTAAATACGTTACAAGAATTGTGCCCATTGTGGTAATAAAATAATAACCGCACTTATTATCTTAGCCTAACCAACAATCTTGTCAAGCGACCTTGCAAAAATGAAAACGGCAGTGAATTGCTCACTGCCGTTTTTTGTTTTTGTTCTAAGGAGATTAATCCTCGAAATCTTCTTCTTTCTTACCGCGTTCAATCAGTTCTGGTTCAGAAGGACCGGCCTCTTCTTCTTCGGTGATTTCACCGGTACCGCCAGTCACAACCACCACCACTTCGTTTTCTTCATTCAAACATTCAACATTCTCAGGGATAATGATATCGCGAACATAAATTGCATCGCCAAGATTGTCGAGTTTGGAAAGATCAACTACAAATTTTTCGGGCAGATATTGCGGAAGGGCTTCCACTTCCAGTTCATTCAGTTCATTTACAACAACGCCATTGTAATTTTTGATGGCAGGTGCAACACCAACGAATTCAATGGAAACCATTGTGCGGATTTTCTCGGTCAGAGAAACCACCTGGAAATCAAGGTGAAGCAGGGTGTTGGTAATGTAGTTGCGTTGTTTTTCGCGAATCAGAGCAGCATGTTCAACACCTTCCAGGTTGATTGTGATGATGCTAGAAGGGGTGGTGCCCATT
>JAJUJY010000242.1 GCA_029265085.1 Chloroflexota bacterium | reverse complement strand
CCGCCTGCGCCGCCGCGGCCAGTACCTGGCGGGCTTCCAGGCTGTAGCCCAAACCGGGCAGCAGGTCGGGGTGATACGGTCCGACCGGCGCTGGGGAATCCAGCCATTCCACCGCCCGGGCAAAATGAGCCGCCCACAGCCCAATTCCCAGATCCGGGCGGCCGGCAAAGGCTTGCGCCTGCAAGATGGCCTGCCGCAGCCGGTCTTTGACCAGCTCCAGCGCTGGAACGGGCAGTGCGTGCGAATTGGAAAACCGCAGGCTGCGGTATTCCACTAGCCAGGGTTTCTGCGGATCCTGCCCGCCGGTTTTCCACTGCGGATACCAGAGTTCATACCCGTCCGGCATATCCGCCTGGATGGCTCTGGGGACGCCGCCGGAAAACGAGGCGGCAATATGCTCGGCGAAATCCTGCCGCTGCCAGCCAAAGGCCACGTTCCACAGCCGGGCTGCCCGGTTCGCGCGCAAAAAGTCCAGCCATTCCGCCGCGCTGCCGGCCACCTCCAGCCCGCGCGAATCTTGCGGACTGCGATAGCGCGAAAACTTCAATCCAGAGACAAACTGAAACGTGGAATTCGCCGATACGTCCACGCTGCCGCCGTTCAAGGCATGATTTCCGTGGGCAACCAAAGCAATTATTTGTGCATGTTCGCCGTTCATCAGGCTCCTGTCCTGTCTATGAAAACCGATCTGCCAGCCCGGTTTGCATGAGACGCGCTGCGGGCTGACGCTCACGTATTATACCCTTTCCACCTCATCCAGCAGTTTTGGGAAGTTCCGCCATACTTCGGCCTTCCAAAGCGCATTTTTTGGAGAAGCAGGTTCCATGTAATTACCCATCGCGGCATCCAACTGCTGCATTAATCCATATATTTTTAGACGCTTCTCATCCGGAGCCGCCCCGTATTCCGACAAAAAGCTCTCCCAAAGCTCCGGAGCCAGAGGCGCTTCAAAAGCCGGGCAGCGAATATTCATCAAGTCCCAGGCAGCATCCCAATATAAACCATCGATCAGGTCGGTTATCTTGGCAACCTGCCAGCCGCCGCCGGAATTTTCTAAATACACCGTCCAGGGCAGCGCGCCCAAAACCAAAGTGGGCTGGTGCTGGTCCAGCCAGGCCAGGTTTTCTGACCAGATTCGCTGGAGGCGCTGGTGGTCTGCCGGGGCGAGAAAGCCTTTTGCAACGGCCTCCTGCCCAATACGGACAATCACCTCTTCATACTGGTGCTGGTTCGGAGAGCGGCCGTACACAATTCCCGGCCCGTCAATCCAACCGGAATGCGCGTAATGGATGGCATGCAGATCGCGGTAGAACTTGCCTAAGGCGCGGTAGATTTCCCGAAGCTCGTTCGGCTCAGCCTGAGCCAGGCACTCGGCAAGCTTGATCCCGCGGACGCATTGTTGAAGGATGTACGGTTTGGGAACAACCGTTCCGGATGCATCACAGGCAATCACCGGCGGCGCAGGCAGGCGGTGTTCTTCCAGCAGCCGGCAAAGGAAGGCTTCTTTCTCGGAAGCCGCAAAATCCACATCAATTTTGAGGAAAACCACCTCGCCGGAATCCAAGGTGATTTTCAGATTATGCCGGATCCAGATTCCGCGGTCTTCCACCCGGGTAATCTGACACCCCGGAAAATACGGCAGCACCATTTTTTCTACGGCCGCAAGGTTAACTTCCATGATTTCCAGCTCCTTGATTCGGTGATGTAAGGTAAAGCGGCTTGTATGGCAAGGCGAGGCGGGAACTGCCGCACCAGGAGGATGCCGCGGCCCAGCCCTTCACCATTTGGATAGGGTTTCCTTGAATCCAACCGCTGCCGCGATCAGATCAGGGCTGCCGCAAAGAAAATGACCACAAAGACAAAAATCATGATCCCCAGGGTGGTCGAATAGTTCTTGGGATCGATCTGCCCGCTGCGGTCCATCTTTTTGATCAATGGGAATAAGCGCCAGTAGAATGACAGCGTGGCAACCGCCAGCGCAGCCAGCCCGATGCGCTGAAACTCGACACCGGCAAAGAGGACGATGGCCGCCAGCAGCAGGAGGAAGATCAGTTTTGCCCCGGCCACCCAATAGACCAGGTAGCGGACAAAATCATGAATTTCCGGGTCCTGTTTGGATTTTTCCCAGGCGGTAAACACACCCACCGCATTGGCATATTTGGAACCGGGCGCAAAATATAAGGCCAGCACATTGGATAATTCTAAACAGATGAAGGCCACCAGGGCAATTTTTATAAACATGGCGAGGGTCTCCGGGCGGGAAGGATTGGATGGATTGATTTTAATGAAGAAATGCCCCCCACGCCAGGGGCGGGAGGGACAGAAAATGGGAGGGAGACCTAACCGTCAGATGCATGCTTTGTTGGCGCGCATTTGACCTTAAGACTCCAATTCTGTAAGCAACAAACACTTTGGGCAGACTGAATAACCTTCATTCGGATTTTCTTCCCAAGCATCACCACAGGATGAGCATTGACGCCAATTATCATCAATCACCTTTGCCGGAATGGCTTTTGGCGATGGAACTTCCGATTTGAAACGTGCTTTTTTTCCTAAATATTCTGATTGGACTCGATAAAATAGCTGCCTGGAAGATACTTTGAAACTTGAAGCAAACTTCATTTCAATCCTGCGGGTTTCGTTGTAAACAGGTTGTTGTTCTACAGAACCTGCTGCCAAAAAATAATCGCCAGGATCATTGATAGATAATTCCAGAACTTCTATAAAAAGTAATTCGATTGCAAAAGGTTTCCATTGTGATTGAACAAGAACCTGCGCATCAAATTGATGAGACATGATCATTTTGTGATCAGGGAGAACTGCTCCACGATTGATTATATGGATTTCCTTTGTCATACTATCGTGGAAATTACCCATTAAATCGATCAAAACGTTCATTTCACTCTGCTTTGAAACTTCCTGATAATTATTCATTCCTATGCCTTGTTTTACGATGAGCCGCCCTACGGTTTGCGTAACCTGCGTGTGGGCGGAATAACCACCCACTGGAGCCATAAAAAAACGGAACATATATTGTTGTTATACACGCTCATTCCAGGGTGGACGGATGCGAGCAAGTAAGTTGTCCTCGAGACCGGCAGCAATATTCAACGGAAACCCTTTGTAAAGAATTTCTTCTTTGGGTACAAGTGCATAAATTTTTACTGGTGTACCTTTTTGTAGAAGTTCTTTAATCCGCGCATTATTATTAATATTGGTGATTTGGGATAGGTTAGGATTTCTATATCCGTTCATGCGCCCACCAAGTGTCATTGTCGATTTACCGATATAGTTGACGTTCCCTTGCACAATAAATGCATATAGGATATTCCGCTCATTTTCATTTTTCGTCAGTTGGAATTGAACGGAATTTCCATTAAGAACCCACATGCCAACTTCTTCAAAACCAAGTTTAAGTAAAAATTGTAGGTTTTCGGTTGGTTGGGATGTATCTTCATTCTGTACAAAACTCACTTCTGGAGAAGTAAATGAATCCCTTTTTGAGTCTGTAGGCTGGCCAATATTTTTGGTGTAGGCATGGGTCATTCTGCGGAAATGGACCCGCTTTTCCAGTTGATCCACTGAATCCACCATCCAGCGTGCTTCAAGCCAGGATTGAGCGTGAGGATGATCCAAAGGTGAAGTCGGATTACTCCACCAGGCTAGGTGTTCATACGCGCTACTGGGTAACTTCGAGCCTATTATTCTTTCTATTTCCTTGAAGGTTAGCGACTGCACGCTGACCGTTGGCTGGATGCTTGCAAGAAATCTTTTTAGTGGATCGTATTTTCCCATATTACAAAACCTCTTTGTTTGTTCTTTCGGCCTTACCTACAAAAACTGATGCAGTGGAATAAGGTTCATTATTTATTATTCATAACATAAAATAAACAACTTTAAATGCAAGGAATTAATCGCTTCCTAATTAATTGTTATTTTTTCCTTACACATTATAAGAGTGCTTCCTGAAAAGGAAAATCGTATACTGAAATCATCTTTGAATTTGGTGAAGGTTTCCATGTATTAGACTCTAAATCCTTAATTATTTCTTGAGCAATTTTCAATTCACCTTTCATGAATTTAATCCCACGGTCAGTTAATTTTCGAGATCTTGTAGAATTCCCGTTTTCTATTAATCCCCACGGTTCTAATTTTAATTTGCTATTATTCCCATAAACTCCAGCATTTAATTTATCTTTTATTTCAAATGTCGTTATACTTCTTGGGGAACCATTATTCCAAAGATACTTAAGAAATTCAATAAAATATGGGGTAAATTTTTCTATTCGAGGTGAATAAGCTGTATTTTTTACAAAGGCAAATTTTGGTAAGGTATCACCAATAAACAACTGAGGTAACATATCATAAGCAGACTTTTCAAGCTCTTGTCGTATAGAAGGATGTAGATCACTCAAGGTTAAGAATGGTTCATTAACATTTTCTACTCCTGCATGACAAGTATCAACAAGAATCTTGCTAAACACCCCTCGATTACCGTTTTCCAAACTAGATTCTAGTGAATTACAAGAAGCCATTAGAGCATAAGCACTACTTGCTTCTGCTTGGACAACTTTCTTCATTTCTTCAATGGCAAATTGAATCGTCCTACCTCCCTTTCCACTAAAACACGTGTCAAGAATTATTACTGGATCGGCTTTTATGGACGCAATGGTCGAGACAATTTCTCGTAATGACACTAGAGATGTCTGAATTGGTAAATTATTAAGTGAATGGATAACAGTTTCCTTTGTGCAGAGGCCAATATCTTGATACCCAAGCGGTACGGCATGCCCAGAAAAATAAAAAACAAAAATATCTTGAGGAGCACTTCTCGAATATACCCACTCGGTTAATTCAGATCGTAATTCAGACGCATTTGGATTCTCTAGCAGCTTAAATTGAGTTTCTTTTAATAAGGCAGTGGTCTCATCTTCAACCAAAACATTATATAGATCATAAACATCATTGACAGAGCCTTTTAGTCGGGGCAAGTGCTTATATTCACAAACCCCAACTGATAATACAGAAACTCGACTAGTTAATATGTATACATCGTTCATACCCCCTCTTTATTCAAATGAGAAAGTAGAAAAATCAAAAATTATATTATTCTCTTTTTCTGCAAAACATAATTGTCTT
>JAJUJY010000133.1 GCA_029265085.1 Chloroflexota bacterium | reverse complement strand
GGTGTTTTGGTTGTCCCGAGGAAGTTGCACCTGGGTAATCCAACCCTCGATGTTTATTTGAAGTAAGTCATTTGTCTCGTTCACGTTTAACCACCCATTCCATTAGCCATAATGCGAAGATTATTAATCCTATAGGAATCAAACCAGCTCCAAGGCAGATAAGACCCGATAAAGCTGCTCCAGGACCGAAACGCCAATAGATTAGCCCATCTCCAACAACAAATAACAGCAATAATCCACCAATGATTAGCCGAACTGTTGTTTGACGGGCGTATTTCCGAAGGTCTCTCATATGGTTTATTCGGAATCGTCTTCTGCGATCAATTTTCCGGGGGCAGGAGCATTTTGGAATTGTCTGGAAATTTGATTGTACCAGGATAGAGATTGATTTATTTGCGGAATTGCGGCTTGAGCGGCGATGATGCCAGCCTCGATTAGTTCAGCGGGATTGACATTATCTAAGAAACCGAATTTTGAAACATCTGGACGGATGATCACCTCGGGTTTTTCTACTTCCAGGCGAAGCTCAGTTATCATTCTTGAGGTAATATCCATGGAAGTTAAAAAAATGGAAAAAGCCTGGCCAATTCGATGTTTGGCAATCTGGTCGATTATTGGCCGCGGGATAGGTGTTTCGGGGGGAATATGAAATGCATTTAATTCAGCCCAATTTTCTTTGGCTGGATTTAACGCAATTGCCACAACCGGCAGTTTGGGTTTTAGCCAACGCGCAACAGCAACTGGTACGGGGTCCAGAACTCCTCCGTCAACTAATTGAGCTTCGCCGATATGCTGGGGAGGAAAAACACCAGGAACTGCTGCGGTTGCCAGAATTGCATCCGTTATCTTTCCTTTGGTAATAATAAATTCCTGGTTAGAACGGATATCAACCGCTGTCACTGCAAAAGGTAATTTTAAATCTGCAAAAGATCGGTCTCCAATGACCTTATTTAAAATATCAATCAGACCAGATAAACCCATCAGACTAGGACCATCATTTGCCTGGCGAGTGAACAATTTTTTTTGATCTATACCCGTGATCATGTCCTCAATCTCATCTGGGGTATAACCGGCGGCATATAAAGCTCCAACGACACCTCCAGCGCTTGTGCCGGCTATTGCGCTGATTTGAATATTATTGGATTCTAAAACTTTTAAAACACCAATGTGGGCGATTCCTTTTATCCCGCCGCCGCCAAGGGCTAGTGAAATCTCTGCCATATTACTTACTCCCAAAGATATTAATGATCATTATTAAGTAGATGATTTACTGCATTAATCAAGCAATTTGCATCAGCAAAAGAATTATACGCTTGATATGAAAAACGAATCAATTTTTTATCATTCCATAGAATTACTGGTATTTCGATTTTAAAATTTGTATACAACTTTGATTTAAAGTCATTGATATCAATAGCAAGCGGTAAAACCGCGGTACCCATCTGCGCATAAAACTCTGGAGAATCAGGATATAAGGAAGGTAAACCTGTGATTTGTTCAAGTTTTTGGCGGGTAAATTGTGCTAATGAATGGCAATGGCTTTGTATTTTCTCCCACTGATATTTTTGATGAAATTCAATTGCATCCGGTACAGCCAAAAAAGCTGAAATATCCCTTGTGCCAGACCATTCAAGGTAATCGACAAATTGAAAATTGGTCGGAGAATCACTTTGCCAGCCCCAGCTAACAATTAACGGTTCAATCAGCGATTGAACTTCTGGGCGGGCATATAAAAAAGCAGAGCCCTTTGGTGCGCATAGCCATTTATGCAGGTTACCCACATAAAAATCAGCTCCTAGTGAGTCTAACGCAAGAGGAATTTGCCCGGGTGCATGTGCTCCGTCAATGATTGTAATGATTCCCGCGGCTCTGGCTTTTTCGCATATTTGTCTGATTGGGAATATTACTGCGGTGGGCGAGGTGATGTGACTGATGAATAATACTCTGGTGTTTGGAGTTACTCCTTTCCATAAGTCTGCGAGCATTTCTTTTGTTGAAGTAATTGGAGTTTTTATTGATTGATTAATATAGGTAAACCCATTCTTTTGGGATATGAATTTCCAAGTTCGGTCTAAAGCTCCATATTCATGGTTGCTGGATAAAACTTCATCTCTGTGGGTTAGATGCAGTGATCTTGCGATGATATTTAAACCAATAGTGGCATTTGTGACATAAACCAAATTATTTTGAGAAGTACAAAGAAATTTAGCAAGCTTTTCCCTTGCACTCAATAATAAATTTGACGCCCGCCTTCCTAAAAATTCAACCGGTTGGAATTCTAATTCTCTTTGCCACCGTTGGTAACTATCAAAAACAGGTTGTGGGGTCGCTCCAAATGAGCCATGGTTTAAAAAAATGATGTCTGGATTAATTAAGAATTGCGGTTTTATCTCGTTGTATAAATTATTGATCATGTGGATCTCCCAAAATTGAATCAATTCGGCGTAAAATGTACCGTGATGATACACAGATTATTCCGCTCCTCGCAAATTGTCCCCAGGGAATACCGGTCCAATTTTTTAAAATTGTATGCTGATATTGGTTGGTGGGGTGTGTTAAACGGAACAACGATCAGCTTTCTGGCAATATACGCAGCTCGTTTGGGGGCTAATTCGGAACAGATTGGGCTTATAAATGCTACACCTGCGCTTGTGACTTTACTTTTTTCACTTCCTGCAGGAATATGGATTACCCAACAATCCATCAAAAATGCAATTGTTCGAACTGCAATTATACAGCGCGTTTATTATTTGTTTTTTATTCTATTGCCCTTTTATTTATCAGCACAGCAACAAATTCCTGTAATTATCATTTTTGTTTTATTAATGAATATTCCAGGGGCTGTTTTGGTGGTTGGTTTTAATGCATATTACGCCCAAATTGTTCCTGAGGAATGGCGTGCTTATGTTACCGGTATCCGAAACGCAATTCTGGCTTTTACAACCATTGTTATATCGATCGTTAGTGGGTTAATTTTGAATCATTTTCCATTTCCGATTGGGTATCAAATTGTTTTTGCGATGGGGTTTATTGGTGGCGTGATCAGCACCTATTATTTATGGCGAATCGAGGTCAGTGATGCAAACCATAAACCAACCGAGCGACTATCTGCAGCAAACGACGCGAGTCAACCAGGTAACGTGATAAAAGTTTATGCTGAAAGATACACTCGGAATTTACATTTAGAGGTTTGGAAGGGACCGTTTAAAAAAGTATTGTTTGCTATGTTTGGTTTGCATCTGGCTCAATATTTACCAATACCAATTTTTCCAATCTACTCAGTACAAGCCTTAAAGTTGAATGATCAGGTAATTAGCCTGGGAACCGCGATTTTTTATGGGGCAGTCTTCATAGGTTCGACACAATTATCAAAAGTTACTTCTCGAATTGGAAATCGGAAAACGACTGCTGTTGGATTGTTTCTTTTAGGTGGATTCCCGCTGATCCTGTCACTGGCGAACGGACCATTTCTCTACCTGGTGGCGAATTTATTTGGCGGGATTGCCTGGTCGCTTGTCGGAGGGGCAATGTATAACTATGTTTTAGAAAATACTCCTCCTGATCAACGTCCAACCTACCTGGCGTGGTTTACATTGGCCGCAAATGCAGCAATATTGATAGGATCATTATCCGGTCCATTGATCGGAAATGTAATTGGGTTAATCGCAGCACTGGTGTTGTTTGGCATTTTAAGAATTATTATGGGTTTGGCTATACTCCGTTATGGATAGTTATGTTAAAATCTTTGGTATGTCTGTAAAAATCATTGCAACCAACCGAAAAGCACGATTTGAATATTTCTTGCTGGATCATTTTGAAGCTGGACTGTCCTTACAAGGAAGTGAAATAAAATCAATTCGCGCAGGACAAATTAGCCTTGCCGAGGCCTTTGTTCAGACAGATGGGAAAGAAGCCTGGCTGATGAATGCGCATATTGCCCCATACGATTTTGCTAATCGTTATAATCACGACCCCAAACGCCCTCGCAGGTTGCTTTTGCACAAAAAGGAAATTCGCGAGATGTGGAATGCTGTCCGACAAAAAGGGGTTACCATTGTACCCGTTCAAGTGTATCTAAAAGAAGGCCGGGCAAAAGTAGAAATTGCGTTAGCAAAAGGGAAAAAGTTATACGATAAAAGGCAAGATATTGCTAAGCGCGATCAGGAACGTGAATCTGCGCGCGGTAAGCATTTTGACCGTGATTAAGAAAACATTTTTTATTACAAAGAGGTAAAAAATGCTTGGAAACAATTGGGTTGCCTTGGGGGTTACTTTTTTCCTCGCTTTAGCCTGGTTGAGGGTAAATGATTATCTTGCACATAAAGGTTGGATCAGCGGCCAATTGAGTAGAAAGATAATCCATATTGGTACGGGGCCGATTTTTGTTTTGTGCTGGATATTGTTTGATCAAGCACCTTCGGCTCGATTTATCGCTGCTTTTGTTCCTTTTGCCATCACAATCCAATTCTTTTTAGTTGGGCTTGGTGTGTTGAAAGACGATGCTGCGGTGGCTGCTATGTCCAGGACTGGCAGGCGACAAGAAATCTTAAAAGGACCTTTTTTCTATGGGGTTGTTTTTGTTATTATTACATTGATTTTTTGGACTGATTCCCCGGTTGGAATTGTTGCATTAATGTTATTGTGTGGTGGTGATGGGCTAGCTGATGTAATTGGAAAGCGGGTTAAAAGCAGCTCGATACCCTGGTCTCCAAAAAAAACATGGGCTGGAACAATTGCAATGTTTTTGGGCGGGTGGCTTTTTACGATCCTGGTATTGTGGTTTTATATTGTTACTGGTGTTTTTCAATTATCCATTGGAGGTTTAATTGTCCCTGTGACAATCATCGCTCTGGTAGGAACCATTATCGAGTCGCTGCCTGTCTCTGATTTTGATAATATTACCGTTCCGGCAGTTGCCATTTTATTAGGGCTCATTCTCTTTTAAAAAAGGTTCTGACAATGATAAAAATTGATGGACACCATCTCACCTTGGAAGAGGTTGTTACTGTTGCACGTCATAAACAGCCGGTTGCGCTTTCTGATGAGGGATTAACCTCTTTATTAGAGTCTCGTAAGCGTTTAGAAGCTATCCTTGCCACCAATCGCCCGGTTTATGGCATCAATACCGGATTTGGTATCTTTGCAGACCAACGGATCCCCAGTCAGGATAGCGCAAAATTAAGTAGAAATTTAATTATCAGTCATGCAGTTGGAACCGGTCCAGCGTTACCCACAGAAGTAGTTCGGGCAGCGATGCTTGTACGTGCAAATACGTTAGCCAAGGGATATTCAGGGGTTCGGGTCGAGTTAGTTCAATTACTTCTGGATATGTTGAATAAAGATGTGGTGCCAGTCATACCTTCACAGGGGTCATTAGGATCCTCAGGTGATTTAGGGCCTTTATCACACCTTGCCTTGGTTTTTACAACAGATGAAAATGATTTGATTGAGGAATCGGGGTGGGCGGAATATAAAGGGGAAATCTTAAGGGGAAAAACCGCCATGGAGCAAGCCGGTCTTCAAAGGATTGTTTTGGGGCCGAAAGAAGGGCTTGCGGTAAATAATGGAGCGACATTTTCAGCGGCAATTGCAGCCCTTGTAAGTTATGATGCCCAAAAATTAATCGGTGTGGCAAATAAAGCTCTTTCAATGAGCCTGGAAGCGATGCTTGGTTGTTCATCAGCTTTTGACGCTCGGCTACATGAGGTCCGCGGTCATTTAGGCCAAATTCAAGTTGCTGAAGACGTGCGGAAATTGACCAACGGTAGTACATTGATTGATGCAGCGTGCAGAGTACAAGATGCATATTCTCTTCGATGTGCGCCACAGGTACAAGGGGCCAGCGTTGAGACGATAAATTTCGTATCTCGGATGACATTAACCGAGATCAATGCAGCAACCGACAATCCATTATTGTTTGATCCTGGGGTTGCATTATCAGGTGGAAATTTCCATGGTGAGCCTGTGGGGATGACAATGGATTTTCTTGGTATTGCTTTGGCAGAGATCGCTGCAATTTCTGAAAGACGTGTATTTCGGCTTACAGATGGGAAATTGAATACAAATTTGCCGCCTATGCTGGTAGATCAACCAGAAGCAGCCGGATTAAATTCTGGCTTAATGATGCCGCAATATACAGCAGCATCCCTGGTGCTAGAAAATCAAACTCTTGCTTATCCAGATACGGTTCACTCTTTGCCAACCTCTGGAGAACAAGAGGATCATAATGCAAATGCAATGACAGCTGCACGACATGCTTTGCAAATTTTGCGAAATACTCAGCATGTCATTGCAATTGAATTATATACTTCTGCTCGTGCTATTGACTTGCGTTTGCGCCAAAATCCAGAAGCAAAGTTGGGCGACGGCACACAGGCGGCATATCAAAAAATTCGTCAAGCAGTCCCTTACCAACCGGGTGATGCGTTATGGGGACCTGAAATAGAAATTGTCCGTGAGATGCTCGTACGCGGTGATTTTTCTGATTAAGAATCTATGAATAATTGACAATTACGTCAAATGAGGTTATCTTTGTCGATATGGGCAATTTAAAGAATCTTCTGTCCCGAAGGGACTTCTTAAAGTATTCGGTATTGGGAATGGGGGCGCTGGCAGTTAGGCCGTGGGAGTATTGGGCACAACAAGCAGAGGAGTGGCCTGATGCTGCCCGGTTGGGAAGAATTTGTGTTGGGAAAGTTGATATCCGGCAGCGGCCATCGGTGGACAGCCCTTCTGTAGGTGTTCTGTATGAGGATGCTGTTATTGTTTGGTTGCGTGAAGTGATTGGAGAAGCTCCGCTTGGCCGACAGAGCCGCAAATGGATTGAAACACCCGATGGATATCTTTATGGCCCTAGCGTTCAACCCGTTCGCAATTTACCAAATCAGCCGGTTAATGAGCTGCCCCAAAATTCGATTGGGAAAGGTATGTGGGCAGAAGTTACGGTACCGCATACTCAAATATTTTTGGAAAGCAGATCTCCATCATCCCCCTGGCTAAAAGATATTGTTGAGAGCAATTTAATTGCAAGATTGTATTATAGCCAGGTGATTTGGGTGGATGATATCCGAACCAATTCTCAAGGCCAAGTGCTTTACAGGATCAATGAAAAATATGGCTATGGCGATATTTTTTGGGTTGCCGCTGAATCTATGCGTCCATTAGCCGTTGAAGAAATCTCTCCTATTTCTCCAGACGTTGAAAATAAAAAAGTGCTGGTTGATGTTACCCCGACCCGTCAATATCTTTCCTGCTACGAGGGCAATACCGAGGTGTATCATTGTTTGATTTCATCTGGAGCGAAGTGGAATGCCTCAGGTGAATTTGTAGAGGAATGGGGTACTCCATTAGGCCCGCATCCAATCTGGCGTAAAGTAATATCCATTCATATGAGTGGTGGTCAAACTGGGACTGGTTATGATTTGCCTGGTATCGCCTGGACAAGTTTATTTACCGGTGCAGGTGTGGCGATCCATTCAACGTTTTGGCATAATGATTACGGTACTCCACGGTCTCATGGATGTATTAATTGTGCGCCGGATGATGCAAAATTTATATTTCGGTGGACTTCTCCGGTGATCCCTTTAGATCCCGGGGACTTGACGGTATCTATGCCAGGCGGAACAACGGTTGATGTAGTTGAGGCGTAGATTATTAAACGCGACAAAAAGGAAAACCCATGGCCAATGTCACTGTTTGGTTAGCATTCTTAGCCGGTTTGGCTTCTTTTCTTTCGCCTTGCGTTTTTTCATTAGTGCCTGCATATATTGGATATCTTAGCGGCCGATCGGTGGCCGCCAGTCAAGGTGCAGAACCTCCCAAACGGTTGGAAACATTTTTCCATGGCGTAGCATTTGTCTTGGGGTTTAGTCTGGTATTTATTTCTCTTGGATTGGCTTTGTCAGCAGTTGGTGGATTATTATTTGATTTAAAGGGCTGGATTTCCAAAATCGGTGGCGTTATCGTCATTTTGTTTGGATTACACATGACAGGCATCTTACGAATACCTTTTTTGGAATATGATTTAAGACCTCAATCAACTGTTGATCGGCGAAGAGGATATTTATCTTCTGCCTTTTTGGGAATTTCTTTCTCGGCGGGTTGGTCTCCCTGTATAGGACCAATATTGGGGATGATATTAACTCTGGCGATTAATCAGGGCTCTGTTGTTCAGGGATTTTGGCTGCTAGCATTCTATTCGGCAGGGTTAGCGATTCCGTTTTTAATCGCAGCTTTGGGCATTGGCTGGGTAACAAAATTGCTCCGGAAGCATGGAAAAATGATGCATTATATCGAAGTTGGAATGGGGGTTGTGCTTATTATTGTCGGTGTGTTATTGTTTTTTGGAATATTTAGCCAGCTCTCGCAATTTGGATTTTTTGTTGATTTTGGTTTATAAATATTAAAAATTTAATCCGTTTCTTTTCTTTGTTGCATCTGGCAATCTGATGTCTGGCGGAATAAATTCAACAGGATAATATGATGATCACGGTAACCGTATATATAAAAAAGGATGACCGCACATGTGAGTTGGTGCTGGAAGAATTAAAATCACTACAGGATCAATTTCCACATCAGATTGCCATCGTTGATATTGATGCTGATGCAGTGATTAAGGATCGCTATTCCGATATGGTTCCGGTAGTTGACATCGGCCCTTATCGACTTCGAAAAAAGATCAGCCGGATGGATTTGCAGGCTTCTTTAGGTGCGGCGCGTGATCGCAGCGAACAGCTGGAAAAAGTAGGCGATTCAAGATACAACCAGAGAATGAAAAGGGGGCGCGAATTATCTTCTACAGACCGGGTATCATTTTGGCTGGCTGACCATTACATGTTATTGATTAATTTGGCGCTGTTTATTTATGTAGGCCTTCCTTTTTTAGCACCAATTTTGTTTCAGAGCGGTTTAACGGGACCTTCAAAGGTAATATATAAAATTTATTCCCCATTATGTCACCAGCTTGCATTTCGTTCTTTCTTTTTGTATGGTGAACAGCCTTACTATCCGAGAGAATTAGCTGGTGTGGATCATGTTGTGGATTATGAAGTGTTTTTTGGTTCAAGAAATATCCCCGATATTGATCAAGCCAGAGCCTTTATAGGAAATGAAGAAATTGGTTTTGGTGTTGGCAATGCTGGGTATAAAGTGGCTTTATGTGAACGAGATATCGCCATCTACGGTTCCCTGTTATTGTTTGGGCTGATTTTTGTGGTGAATAAAAGGAAAATCCAGCCTGTTCCCTGGTATATTTGGATTGCGGTAGGATTATTACCAATTGCTTTGGATGGGGTTTCCCAATTGCCTGGAATGATGACCTGGCTGCCTGATTGGGTAATAAATCGTGAAAGCACACCGGCCTTACGTGTTTTAACCGGATTCTTGTTTGGATTTTTTACAGCCTGGTATCTTTTTCCTATGATTGAGGAGAGTATGCGAGACACCAGAACTATTCTCGCCAGCAAATTTGCTGTGGTACCGCAGATATCTCAAAAAATGGAAAAATAAAACCAAAGAGTATCCTCATGAGTTTCATTCAATGCGATGGTTTAACATATTTTGTTTTTGAAAGTTTTCAAAAATTAGGAATTAAGCATGGTGTATTTTCTCGGCTAGGGGGTGTTAGTCCAAGCCCTTGGAAATCACTAAACTTAGGCGGTACGGTTGGAGATAGCCGGCAAAATGTCATTGAGAATCGAAAAAAAATTTTTGATATTTTTGGCAGAAATGTTTCTTCAATCTATGATGTCTGGCAGGTCCATAGCGATATTGTTCTTTCTAGCAATCAGCCAAGGCCGCTTGATCAACCCCATGAACAAGGGGATGCCATCTTAACCAACCAATCTCAAATTACCTTGTTCATGCGATTTGCGGATTGTGTTCCAATTTTGTTGTATGATCCAGTCCAGCATGTGGTTGGAATAGTTCATGCTGGTTGGCAAGGTACGGTAAAGAAGATCGCGGCAAAAACCGTAGAGAAGATGGTTGAAACTTATCGTTCGGACCCCAAAAATATTCTTGCTGGAATCGGACCTTCTATTGGGCCAGATCATTATACAATTGGAGAAGATGTCATTTCACAAGTAAAACAGTCGTATAATGGCCATTCAAACGAAATATTAATTGGCGGTTCAAAATCGACGAAAATGAATTTGTGGAAAGCAAATGAAATCGCTCTAAAGGAAGCCGGTGTAGTGCAGATTGAACAAGCAAATATTTGCACCGCATGCGATCTTCAGCATTGGTATTCACATCGAGCGGAACATGGTAAAACTGGCCGTTTTGGCGCGTTAATTACACTGGGGTAAATAAAATTGTATGGACAAGATCGTTGATGCCATTCGAGAAAACATAAATCATGTCCAGGAAAATATTATTCGCGCTGCTCAACGAGCTGGGCGAGCGGCAGACCAGGTAAAATTAGTAATTGTTACTAAAGGGCAGCCAGTTGAGAAAATACAGGCTGTCATTTCTGCTGGTGGAAGAATTTTTGGTGAAAATTATCCCCAAGAAAGTTTGCCCAAAATTCAATCCATTCAAAACCAGGAGATTTCCTGGCATATGATAGGGCATTTGCAAAGTCGAAAAATCCCAATCATTTGCGAATACTTTTCCATGTTGCATTCCTTGGATTCAGCAAGCCTGGCTGAAAAATTAGACCGGAAGTTAGCCGAAGTAAAAAAAATCTTACCTGTACTCCTGGAATTTAATGTGGGGGGTGAAGAAAGTAAGTCAGGTTGGCATGTGCAAAAGGATGCATCTAGCTGGGAGCAATTTCTTCCTGAAGTAGATAAGATTCTCGCTTGTAAACATCTTCAGGTGAGGGGGATAATGTCCATGCCGCCGATTGGTCCAACCGCCGAAGACAGCCGGGATTATTTTATCCAAACCAGGAATTTACGAGATTATTTTGCCAGACAATTTCCCAATGTTGGATGGGATCAATTGTCTATGGGAACGAGTTTTGATTATGAAGTTGCCATTGAAGAGGGTTCCACTTTTGTTCGCATTGGCACTGCAATTGTAGGACCGAGAGTGGAAAAATTGTTGGTGGATCAGGAAAATTAATAAAGGATATATCTAAACATGATGATTACCTTGCTTATTCGAATTATTCAAGCAGTTGCCAGTATTCTTATGCTCGTGGTGATTGTGGATGTTGTCTTATCTTATTTTATGTCCCCATATCATCCTGTAAGAACGGCTTTAGATAAAATTGTCGAACCTCTATTAAAACCTATTCGTCGTATTATTCCGCCGCTGCAAATGATCGATTTTAGCCCGGTTATTTTGATCATATTGATTCAAGTGGTGGAAACCTTGCTTATTTCTATTCTTGCATCGCTCAGGTAAATGTTTTATGAACGAAAAAAGAAATTTTCAATTAAGAAATGGAAAAACTGGAGCCGCCATTACCGTTCGTATTGGTTCAAAGGCGAGTAAAGACGAAATCAGTGAGATATTGAACGATGGAACAATAAAAATTCGTTTAGCAGCTGGTCCTGGGGATCAGATGATCAATGCCGCCTTAGTAGAATTTATATCTAAGGTATTGGATGTTCCTGTATCACAAATCGAGATTGTTGGTGGTTTATCTGGCAAAGATAAAATTGTTTCCATCTTAGGATTAGAAGCGGAAATCGTACAAAAACGAATATTGCAGCAACTTGCTTAATAGAAAATCAATTGTAACCAAATTGACGCGGGGCAGGTAAATCGATTCCTGCACTTTTTACCCATTTCAGTGTAATCAAAGCTGTATCATGAAGATCTGCCTGGGGGCTAAATAGAATTGCGTAAATTGCCGGGATTACTTTTCCATCCGGATAATTCCTCGCAAGATAAAGGGCTTTCCTTTTCTCTTCGGGGGTTCCGTTATTTAATATTTGAACCAGTAAATCGGATATGGATGTTTCTATAGATATCCCTTCGCCCTGGTTTGCAGCGTATTCATAGATCCAAGGTGTTTTTAATGG
>JAJUJY010000110.1 GCA_029265085.1 Chloroflexota bacterium | reverse complement strand
GGCAATGGAGCGCGGCAGCGGTCAGATCGACATGGATTACATGAAAGCACTCTACCGTGTTTCCGGCGAACGCCCGCAGGGCACCTTTGAGGAAGCCGCCAAACGGTATAAGAAAACGGGCGATTGGGGCAAACCCCGCACAGGCCATGCCGGCAATGCCCTGGTCAGCGTCATGAAACCGGATAACGGCGAAGAAGGAATCTATGCCCTGTGCACCGGCCCGGCTGCCCGCGGACTGGTTGCCCACGCCCCCAACCCGCACAGCGGCCCTATCTACAATGAGACCAATGCCTTCTTTGAACTCAAACTGGCAGGTACTCCGCAGGGCGTGGTGAATTATGCCGCCCAAAAAGCCGAGGAATACCTCGCGCAGGCACGCACAGATTTCGCCAACCTTGCCCAACATGAACCGGCGTATGCCAACTTGAAAGCCCTGCTGGAAAAAGCCGAACAGCACCTTGCCAGCGCGAAAGAGTTTGCTGCGGCAGCGCAAAACAGCCAGGGGCGCCAGCAAATCTTCCAACACAGCCGGGCAGCCCGCGAGTACGTCCGCGCCCAGGTTCGCGCCCTGCAAGTCAGCCAGGCACTCAACCCGCCCGCAAAACTGCCGGGGTTTAAGGAGTAAGCCCAAAATACACCCTATTAAACACCAACCGGGTCGCTTCAATGCCGTCTGGTTGGTGTTTATTCTGTCAATCTATTAGGACTTTTGGACGTAATTTTTAAGCAACTTACGATAAAGAAAGTACAGAATTGCAATTCCCACGCCAACCTGGACAACGATTTCGTACCGGTTAAGCCATTGTTCAACCAGCGGCCAATTCTTGCCCAATAAACGTCCTGCCAGAGCTAACAAATAGCTCCAACAAACTGTCCCTATTGCGGTAAATATCGTGAACCGCAATGGGTCCATCCTTGCTAAACCGGCGGGAATAGAGATCAAACTACGTACCATAGGCACCATCCGGCCGAAGAAAATTACTCGGTCGCCGTGATGCTGAAACCAGGCCAGTGCACGATCCAAATCCTGTTCAGAAAGCAAAAGCCATTTGCCCACCTTTCGGATGATCACTCTTACACGAGCTTCATCAAACCAATAACCAATGCCATAAAATACCCAGGCACCGGCAACAGAACCGATCATGCCAATCAAGGCAATTCCGAATAACGAAAAATTACCATCCAGGGTTAAACTGCCGGCAAGCGGCAAAATCACTTCTGAAGGAATTGGCGGAAAAACATTTTCCAAGAACATCACCAATCCTAATCCAGGGTAACCCATCGTGGAAATTACTCCTAAAACCCAAGTATTGATCAATTCCAAAAATTCAGAAATAGAAAATATATTTAAGATATGCATAATCATCAATTGAACCGGTGAATATTCTGGCTAGAAGAAAATTCCTTCCAGCCAGAAGTCACCTCAATTTTATTCGGATTACCCCTGCACCCGGCTATCTTCCAATGCGGGCTTACCAACAAATAGATTTTGAACAAAAGGCAGCTTGACGCTCTCAGAAACCAAAATGGAAATAACCCCGGCAGACAAGCAAGCAAGTAATTCCCAAGGCGAGATTGGCGCAAAGCTAAAAATACTGCGCATAAACGGCACAAAACTGACCAGGGTCAGGAAGCCCAATGCTGCCCCTGTTACCCACCACAACGCCTTATTCGGGATCTGCAGCGTGGCCAGGATCGAACGTGTCCAGGACCGGTTGGTAAAGATTAAACCCAGGTTGCCAATCACCAAACTGGTAAAGGAAAGCAAACGCGCTTCATCGGCCGTGTAACCCTGTGCCAGTGTTGTGCCGTAAATTACAGCTGCAACAGCCAGCACACTTAACCCCTGGATCAGCCCGCTAAAGACCATTTGCCGTCCAAACAATGGGTCGCTTAACTTGCGCGGCTTACGCTGCATAATATCTTTTTCATCCTCTTCCATTTCAAAGACAACTGAACAGGCAGGATCAATGATTAACTCCAAGAAGACAATATGCACGGGCAACAAGGCCAGCGGCCACTTAAACAATACAGGCAGTAAAGACATACCTGCAATGGGAATATGGACCGAGAAGATAAAGGTCATCGCTTTCTTCAGGTTATCAAAAATGCGCCGACCCATTCGCACAGCCGCGACAATGGAGGCAAAGTTATCGTCCAGCAACACCAGCGCCGCCGATTCGCGCGCAACATCTGTTCCGCGCCCACCCATCGCAATTCCAATATGTGCAGCTTTCAATGCGGGTGCATCGTTCACACCATCGCCCGTCATGGCCACAACTTCACCATTGGCCTTTAATGCATTGACAATACGCAATTTTTGTTCCGGAACAGCACGAGCAAAGATGCAGGTCTTACGGATACGGCGCTGCAATTCAGCATCATCCATCTGGTCTAATTCGGGTCCAGTAATAATATCATCTAGCGGTTTTAGCCCAATCTTTTCTGCTATGCTTCGGGCAGTAGCCGGATAATCTCCTGTAATCATAATAACGCGGATACCCGCCGTATAACATTCTGAAACGGCCTCAAGCACGCCAGGACGCACGGGATCAGACAGTCCTAACAACCCAACAAATTCAAAATTAAAATCATGCTGCTCTGCAGGCAATTCACTTTCTTTGAATGTCGCCTGTGCAACACCAATCACCCGCAAACCATGATTGGCCATTTTCTCAATGCAATTTTCCATTTCATGAGTTTGATCAATAGAAAAATGGCATAAATCAGCAATGGCTTCTGGAGCACCTTTTGCAGCGATTACATAATTTTTTCCATCAGTTGACTGCCAAACTCGCGACATTGCCAACAATTTCTCAGAAAGTGGGTATTCGCGCAATAGATTCCAGTCTTTGTGCAAATGTTCCGTATTCATTAAAGTGCGTGTACCTAATTCCTGCATTGCCTTTTCCATTGGGTCAAATGGATCCGTAGGGCTGGCAAGAATGCTGTACTCAACGACCTTATGCAGATCTTCCGGCAAAGAAACCTGTCGCATTTCCACATCATGAACACGGTTATTAACACAAATTTTCGTAACCGTCATCCGGTTTAAGGTTAATGTACCGGTTTTATCGGTGCATAACACAGTTGCCGCACCAAGCATTTCAATCGCATGTACCCGGCGAGTTAGCACCTTGCGCTGAGAAATCCGCCATGCTCCTAAGGCTAGGAAAATTGTCATTACAACCGGGAATTCTTCAGGCAGTGTGGCCATCGCCAGGGTGATACCTGCCAAAAAGCCTTCCAACCAATTCCCGCGGGTCAGACCAAAAACAACCACAACCAAAACACACAGAATTACACCCACAGTCGCAAACCGCTTAACAATCGTGCCGGTTTGTTTCTGCAGGTTTGTATCTTCAGTTTCAAGTGTTTGCAATGCCTTGCCAATTTTTCCCATTTCCGTTCTAGAACCGGTACTGGTCACCTGGCAAATCGCCTGGCCTTTGACCACCATTGTTCCAGAATAGACAAACGGCTGATCATCACCCCCAGGGCGGCCAATGATCTCTTTACCATCCCAGGCAATTTTTCGAACTGGAACGGATTCGCCAGTGAGCAGCGATTCATCCACCATCAAGTTTGTGGAAGAGAGTAAAACAGCATCTGCCGGAACCCGGTCACCCTCTGAGATTAGAAGAATATCATCACAAACCACATCCCGCCCTGCAATGCGTTGTTGTTCGCCATTACGAATGACCAATGCGCGCGGGCTGGAAAGGTCACGCAGAGCATCCAGCGCTTTTTCGGTTTTTTGTTCCTGATAAATCGTAATACCGATTACCACAAAGACAAAACCTAATAACATCATGGCTTCTTGTACATCGCCTAACACCAAATAAAGGGTGCCGCAAGCTATCAATAATAAAAACATAGGCTCGCGAATTACTTCCCATAAAATATGGAAGATTGTGCGTTTTTCGGTAGAGGGCAATTCGTTATGCCCGTCTTGCGCAAGGCGTGCGATTACTTCTTCATCAGTAAGACCTTGCAAATTATTTATATCAAAAGCATTCGACATCATTCAAATTCCTCTTATAAAAATTTTAATATCAATAACTTCCTGGTCTGGTTACCAGGGAACAAACAGACAATGCATAATGGCTTAAGGTGATATAGGAAATTCTCAGTCCATGCGAATTCCACGCACAAAAATAGCCCTTTCTAACCGAAAAGGACTGGCTGTGTTCCCTAAGCCAAAAACACGATTAAGACAAATTATTTTTAGGAGGTGGGGTCTGGGGCGGCACAGGAAGCGAAAACACCCGGCTTGTTTTCAAATGGTTCTCATCCGAATTTAGTTCGGTATTCCAGGAAGGTGAAACTGCCGCCAGCGCAGCATCATGCTCATGTTCAAGACTTTGATGGCGATGGAGATCGTTTTGTGACTCACTTAAAGGGAAGGTGTCAACCCATGGATAGACTGTCTGAACAAAATGATCTGAGAGGATATGCCAGATCAAACAACTGAGGCAGAATATCAATAATAAATTTGCATTTGAAACACCGTGTCCACGGCAATTATTTTTCATCAATAACATGATTAACACCTTGTTGGAACAAGGCGATGATGTGCTCATCGTCCACCCGGTAATATACTTCTTTGCCATCTCTGCGCGTCTGGACTAACTTCATCTGCCGCAAACTGCGCAAATGATGGGATATCCCTGACTCCGTGATTCCTACCGCTAAAGCTAAGGCGCTTACATTATATTCATCCTTCACCAAAGCCGAAAGAATTCGCACCCGGCTGGTATCACCAAAAGCGCGAAACAATTCGGCAACATTTGTAGCAGTTTTTTCGTCCAGTACATTCGAGTTCATTATAAAATCCAAACACAATAATAACAATTGAGTATATGCTCAATTGTTATTATTATAAATCAACCAATCCTGCTGTCAATAGTTTTTAATTATTTTTTTTGAATTAATTTGTTAAAAAAGAACCCGCCTTACCCAGGCGAGTTCTTCTTGATTAATCAAATCGATATTCTAAAGCTCGTTCTTTAATTGCTTCATCCGTTTATTCAAACGCAGCAAAATGTAAATCGCAAAAAACGGATAGAGCGCATAAATACCCACGATAATTTTTCCAAAAACCGTTTCCGTATTATTCTGGACCGCGACAAACAAAGGGACCCAGGCACCGGTTGTGGTTGCCATGTAAGCCTGCAGCCGTTTGAATTTCTCCAGTTTTGAGTTCCGGTCGGTAAAAATCTCTGGTGACTGCCCGGCCCGGGTGGGAATGCGGAAGTAGTGCCAGCCGGTCATCTCACCGACATATTCCCATCCCGCATCGCTGAACAACTGCAAGTAGTCTGATTTATTTTTGATCGTCCCGGATTGAAAATCCATGCGGTAGGTAACCTCAGCCGGTTGGCCTTTGATAAAGCGATAACTGCCAAACGGCTTGACGGCGGAGAGATGCCAACCCTGGCGCGCCATCTCGCTCAGCCAGTTCTCTTCGATTTCATCCTCCCAGGGCCAAAAAATGCGTGTTTTTCGTAACGTTGTTGTTTCCATTATTGCTTCCTCTTATTCCGATAATTGCTCTAAAACATTTTGGCCGCTCTGGGCCATAATTTGCAACCGTTCAATTTGTGCGCGCAGCACCTGCTTGCCCTTAAGTGTCAACCCGAAGCATTTGCGGCGGTCTTCTTCACTGACCTTGATGATCAACCCTTCTTTTTCCAAGGTGGCGAAGGCACCGTAGAGCGTGCCAGGACCAATCTCAACCGTGTTATTGCTCAGGGCAGTAGCTTTCTGCATCACGCCGTAACCGTGCAGCGGTTCTATCAGCGCCAGCAGAATGTAGTAGGTGGCTTCGCTAAGGGGCAGGTATTGTTGTACTCCTTTTACCGAATCAGCCATTCTATTCTCCTGTAATGTGCTTCGATATATCGAAAATCAATATATCGTTGTTCTCTGTATCGAGTAACGATATATTATCACGCGATATATCGGATGTCAATATATTTCAGGGGGAATTTTAAAAATTGGTCAAGAGAAATAAAAAAAAGCGCACGGTCACCCTCTGAACGAGGGATAAAAACCGGCGCAATCGGTATATTGAAAATTGTATTAGAATCTACCCGCGCTAGCCCCCTTGAACATCCTCGCGGAACAGGCGCGCAAAACCAGGATACGCGCGCAAGGGAATCAAATCAAAAGCGATCAAGTGCTCGCGCACCAAAGGCAGTGTAGCCAGCACCTGCCAGGCATCTTCGACCGTTTCACATTCCAACACCAGCACCGCCTCGTTGCGGTCGGCACGGAAATAGGTCTCGCGGATCACCCCGGCCTGAACCAGCGCCCAAACGCGCAGCGCTTCGGCTTTGCCGTGCTTTTGAAATTCTTCCACCGGCACGCCCGGAATTTCCCGTTCAATTGCCAATATTTTCACAACAACTTCTCCTGTAAACCGTAATCCTGTGGGATTGCCATATCATTCAGGCGCAACCAGTCCAGGCTGGGGCCTTCCCAACCGTACACTTTCAAATTGATCTTTCCGCGCTCGTCAAGGCGCACTCCCTCCGCTTCCAGCAAGAGGCGCTGGCTCTCTGCCCCCTGCCGCGCACTGATCTTGCCCTGCGCGTTGATCACCCGCTGCCAGGGCACATTCTCCGGGCAGGCGGCCATCGCCGTACCCACCCAGCGTGCGCGAAATGACAGGTAGGTTAACGGGTCCACCCCGGCTGGAGCCGGAATAAACTCGGCGATCTGCCCATAGGTAGTCACTTTACCCGGCGGTACCAGGCGCACCAACTTCCAAACCGATGCAAAAAAGGCCTTTTGCGCTGCCTGAGAAAGGTTCATATCCATCCTCGTTCCTTTCTCCGCGGAGATCACTTTCCGGCGGAAAACTTGCTCACAAATATGATAGCAAAAAGCAGCCAGCGTTTCCAGTCTAGAATTTAGGAGGCAGGTCACAGGGTACAGGCGGCAGGCAAAGACGCTGTGAGCTGCCAGCCGTCAACCAAATTTAAAATCCTCAGTGCGCTGCGGTGAAATCATTCCCTGCGCGACAATCTTGCGACATTTTTGAGTGATTCCTGCGACCGGCTTGCGATGGGTCTGCGACAGGCGCTTGTTATCCTTAGCAGCGTTGAACGAACGAAAGCGAGGAACGCAAGCATGTCAAAAATCAGTCTGACTCAATGGATCTCTCTCGGCACCCTGGCCGCCACACTGGGCGCAACCCTCCTGCCGCTGCGCACACCACAATCTACCCGGGCAGCCTCGCCCGCACCGATCCTGGTTTACTATCATTCTGTTATCAGCGCCAACACCGACCTGGAAGCTTTTGCCCGCATCTCCGAATTTGCCGCCCAGACAGGCAGCACCCGCGCCTACCTGGATGAGATGAGCAGCCTGATTATGGGGGTACGCTCCAGCCTGTGGGGTATTCCGGCTGGCCCGCTCGGCCGCCTGCAGCTGAAATTAAAAGAACACTTTGGCCTGACCGAAGGCTACCCGGCGTATTTCCGCTTTGGCGGCAGCGGGTTCCGTTTTAATGACCATTCCAACCAGGTGCAGCACTTCTGGTTCTCCGTCATCCTGGCGTACCACTTTGGCGCCGGTCTCGCCGACCTGGCTGCCCGCTATCACGAATGGAACGCCCCCGGCCTGCTGCACAACCTGCCCGGCACCGGTAAAGGCAGCGGCTCTGTAGATGATTTAGCCCTGTCCCGGCAGGGAATCCGCCTGGGCTGCGCCCTGGCCGAAGGCCAAATGAAGCCCGCGCAGGTGGCGGAATGGGTCAGAGAGAATTTGTAATTTACAACCTCTCCACCACCGCCCCTTGCGGGGTGTCCAGCACCCGCCAGCCGAGGGCAGCCAGTTCGTCACGCAGGTGATCAGAGCGCGGCCAGTCCTTATCGGCACGGGCCTGCTGGCGCGCATCCACCAGGGACTGCACCTCGGCCGGGATTTCCGGCGTTGCGGCCGCCAGCTCCGCCAGCGCCTGCTGCATTTCCGCCCAGATTTGCGCATCCACGCCGGTTTGCGCTAATTCCGGCAGGCAAAACGAACCCAATGCCTGAATAGCAAACCGGCTTCCGGCCGGGTAATCGGTTTGCACACCGTCCGGCGGAGTGATGTGTACAGCCCCCACACCCAACACCTCGCAGGTCTGCTCCTGTAAATCCAGTACCAGCCCGGTGTGTTCGTCAATGCCCAAAATAGTCACCTCCGGGTCCAGATCTGCGCGCAGCAGCTCAAACCGCGGTGTGCCGATGAAACAGTGGCTGGTATCCAGCTCTGCGCCGCCGTCCGAATTATTCCAATGCGGCACCACCGCCAGGCGCAGGCCAAACGGGCCGAGCAAATCCAGGCCGGGATTCCAATACGGGTCCTCACCAACCTTGTAAATCTCATATACCGGGATGGCGCAGCAGCCCGCAGCCACCGTGGCGGCACTGGCAAAAGCCACTGCCGCGCCGCTCAACAGCCGCGCATGGATCATCTTCCAGGCCAGGCTGCCGCGCAGCTGGCGCACCGCATAGCTGGGGCTGCCCGGCCCCATAAAGATCAGCTCGCTGGTCAGCAGCGGCTGGAGTATTTCTGCGTTATCCGGACTTTGGATGGTGCCGCGTTTGCGCGCCGGAATCTGGTTTAGCACCGGCGCATAATTTTGCAGGCGCGACTGCAGGTAGCTGCTGACCCGCCCGGCCACCTGTTCGGCATTCAGCTCAAATCCAGCCGGGGTTTCCATCACCGCCACACGCAGCGGCACAGACTGGCTGCGCGCCAGCACCTCGAACACTTTGCCGCCAGTTGCGGCAGTTTCGCCGGAACCGATTAAGGCTACCTTTCCGGGGGTGAAGTTGGCTGCCATCATAGCTTGCGGTCCTTTCCGGTAATTTACGATAAGCTTTGTATTTATTATGCCTCACTTTTTTATTTTTTGTCTGCCTGGATACAACCAATTCGCTGGCATGATCCGCTATAATCAGCTTGAGTTACTTTATCCGGGGAGGACAGAACTGATGAAAGCATTCCTGGCATGGATTGACCGGCGCACCTCAGGGCGCAGCGCGCTGCTGCTGACCGTATTGTTTGCTGCCGCCTTTGTGCTGATTAACGGGCGGCCGTTCGGCACGGCACAGGTTCAAGCGGTTTCCGGCGGGGCAGGAATTATTGATACGCTGGTCAATTACACCCCAGAACAGGTTTACGCTGTTTTCGAGGCACAGGGACCAGCCGGACGGGCAGCCTACCGCACCATGCTGCTGGCCGACCTGGGTTTTCCGCTCTTTTATGCCAGCTTCATGGCCGTGGGGCTGAACCTGCTGCTGCGCAGTCTGTTTTCCAGGCAGGCCGGATTGCGCTATGCGGTGCTGCTGCCACTGCTGGGCGGGGTATTTGACTGGGCTGAAAATATCTCTGTGCTGGTCATGCTGGGAAATTATCCGCAGCAGATGAACGGGTTGGCTTCTGCCGCTAACCTCTTTACGCTGATCAAATTTGCCTGCTTCAGCCTCTCGCTGGCCGGGTTGGGAATATTGGGAGTGCTCTGGCTCATCCGGCAAATGCGAGGTTCCAGAAAATAAGTTCACCTGCATTAAAATCAAAACACAGCAATAAAGGAAAAGGCCAGGGTATTCAAACCGCTGGCCTTTTTACACTTTTTTAGATGGGTATTACGGCAAAAGCACTGTATCGATTACATGGATCACACCGTTGGAGGCCATGATATCGACGGACAAAATCTTGGATGAATTGATGTAATAGCTGCCGTCCATCATCGAAACGAAGGTGAAACCCTTGTTCATCATCCGGATGCGATCCGCAGATACCACATCACCAGAGAGCCGCTCACCTTTTGCAACATGGTAGAGCAAAATATTGGTCAGGGTCGCTTTATCCAGGCTGCCAATATTACTGGCATCCAATCCCAATTTAGCAAAAGCGGCATCCGTCGGCGCAAAGACGGTGTATTGGCCTTTGCCGTCCAGCGCGCCCACCAGCCCAGCCGAAGACAGTGCAGCAATCAAAGTGGAGAACTCACCCGATTCGGCATTAACAGCCAGGGCAATATCCACAATGGTATTTGCGGGTTCGCTTTTCGCTTGCACAGCCGTCGGGAAAAAGGCTGCAAAGGACAAAACCAAAACGGTCAACAGCGAAGCTACTTTTAAGAATTTTGAACGGATCATGTGTTTTTCTCCTATCAGGAATACGTTGGATTTTGTTTCAACGGATCATCAAGCTATAGACAAAGTGTACAAAATTTATAATGTTTGTTCAATTATTAAATCAGATTGTATAATGTTTGCATCTGGTTACGGTCAGCTTTTAAAAAAAATCCGGCCAGTGCCCCTTGACAGTCTTCGCCCCGCTTGATAGCATCCTGGTACAATACCCGCCGCAAAGGAATGATGATGGAACTCTACATCCGCTGGGTCACCGAAAATCCGCTGCTATCTGCCTTTATCCAGTTTGCTATCCTGGGCACATTGGGAGAAATTATTTCCTTTAGCCTGCAAAAGAAACAGCCCGCCATTCCCTGCACGGGCTGGCAGCTTCTGGGCAAAATGCTTGCCTGGGGAATTTTAGGGATCGTTATTAAGTATGGTTTTGCGGGGATGAAAGGCTTTACCCGAGCGCTGGTGGATCACCAGATGCTGCCAGCCTTCTTTGGCAGCGGGTTTGGCTGGGCGTTTGCAGTTTCCGTTTTTACCAACCTGTTTTTTGGCCCGCAAATGATGGCCTTCCACCGACTGGAAGACAACCTGATTCTGGGGCAAAAAGGGTTCCAGGGCATCACCCGCGCCTGGAAGACACTGCTCTGGTTCTGGATCCCAGCACACACCATCACCTTCCTGCTGCCCGCAGACTATCAAATTGGACTGGCTGCGCTCTGGTCGGTTGCACTGGGTCTCATTATGGGCTTCTCAAAAAAGAAAGCCGCTGCATAGAAAAAATCCCCCTCGCTGAGATTTTCAACGAAGGGGATTTTTATGAAATTCGGTTATCGATCCATCCGGCGTACCATTAAACCGGAAATCAGCGCCAACAGCCCAGCGGCAGCCAACACCGCTACAGAGTTGGTCATCAACGGTAACAGCGGCACATGTTCCACCAAAGACAGGTTAAACAAACGCATAGCAGCTTCACCAGGAAGCAAGGAAAGCAATTGTGCTACCAGAGGTGATAATTGACCGCCAAAGGTGAAACTCAGTGCAGTTCCAAGGATCATTCCTAGCAGGATCAAGCCGCCCATCATTCCAGTAACCGATGGATTGTTCGCCAATATGCCAATCAATAACCCTAACGTCACCGAGAACACGCCGCTAACCACAATAGCCAAAACCACCACCCAGATGTGGGCAAACGTACGGATATTGATCAGCATGACAATTACCGCAGCAAGCAAACAATAGGTACTTCCAGCAATCAACTTGGCAATCAAAATCTGCCAGCTTCCTGCCGGAGAAACTCGCAGCGCATCCATCGTGCGAGCTTCTTTTTCCTCGACAATTAGCAAAGGTACCACCGAAGCGCCCATCGTGAGAATCACAATCCCCAGAATGATCAAAATCATCAAGGCATGCCCGCCAGCAATGGAAGAGGGGTATAGTAACTGATCTGCAAGTTTAATCCGGATTGAAGCGCTGCTGACACGGTTGAGTTTTTCAATCACCAGTGGAATGGCTTGATTTATTTTATTTGCATCCATCCAATAGATTCGCTGCACCTCAAGAGAGATGGTATCACCGCTGCTTGCATTCTCAAAACCGGCTGGAATAACCAGGCCAAAAGTGATACCAGCAATATCGGTTAGCAGTTTTTCCATCTCTGCTGACGATTTAGCAAATACTACTCGCAGATCGTTACTGCTTACGATCTGGCTGCTTAGGTTAAGGCTGCTCTCATCATAGATCACAACCGCTGGAGGAAGCTGGTGATAAATCAACAGCGGCAGCAGGGAATTGCTTCCGACCAGAACCAATACACCCAGAAAGATCGAAATAAAGAGTTTATTCTTGATCGCTGACAGGATATCCTTTTTCGCAATCGCCCAAATGATGCCCCAGGCGCTAACCGGTTTGATATCCGCGGCAGACAAGGTTGTTAAGGGTGAAGGTCGATTAAGTGGAACGATTATTTTATCCTGGACATTATCAACCGGCCGAAGCAGTCCTTGATTGATTTGCGCCAGGGCCTGTTGGCTGGTCTTGCGGCCTTCTGCAACACGGTCCTGCCGCTTCAACTTCCAGGCAATGGCCAGGGTAACCAATCCAGCAAAAGACAGGCACCAGAACACCATCCAGGCCATATCACCAACCGGAAAGGTCTCGGCAAAGGCCATGCGCAGCAAATTAAAAGCCACTACTGTGGGTGTAAAGCGCATGATCTGAACCAGGAGCCTTGGAAAAAGCGGTTCCATCAGAACCAACATAAGCGGTAACATCATCGGAAGCAGCAATACCCAAACCCAGATGGTCAATTGGCCGCGGTTTTCAATTTGCAAACCAATCCACAGTCCAAGGGTGACTGTCACCAGTGCTCCACAGAAAACAGCAAGGATTGCCAACCACCAATGGACGACCAACGACTGGTACAAAAGCAGTCCAACCACACCACCAACCAGGCAGTAGAACAAGCCGGTTAGTGCCTTACCCAGAGCAATTTGCACCTCACTGGCCGGCGAAATTAACAGCGCATCAAATGTATGGCTTAGTTTTTCTTCCAGGATCAAATGCGGAGTCATCGTCATTCCGGCCATTGTGATATAAAACAGGATACTGATGGCAGCCAGAACGCTCAGCCCACCCGATTCCGGTTCCATTGGAACTGGGTCCGCCAGGGTGATTGTGATGGGTGCACCTGCTTGCTGGCTCATATCCCTTTCAACGGTGGCTCGCAATTCTTCCGCATCCTCCGCATTGACCCAGCGAACCACCAGCCCGGTAATTTCCGGCGGGCTGCCGTCTTGCAGCATCTGGTCAAAATTTGCCGGAATAATTAGACCCAATTCAGGGTTTTCCGAGTCGGTCAACCGTTCAATCACCTTACTTTCCGAATCATAAAGGCGGAAATTGAGCGCCGGGTTATTCTTAAGAACCTCGGCCAATTCCGATTTTCCTGCTGCATACGCGTGCACCACTGGTGTATCGGTCTTGTCTAGTAATGGATATGCCCGGTACATCAGTATGACAAACATAGCCGTAACCACAACGGTAATTGCATTTTTATTTTTCAAGGCTTCCAACAAATCTTTGGTGGTAATTGCCCATAAGATTCGTAGATTTTTCATATCAACCTGCCTCCCCAAAACTGCTTGCACAACTGCAAATATCCATTTACTGACCTGCACCTACCAACTCATTCCCAGTCAGGCGAATGAAGACATCTTCTAGTGTAGGGTTTGCACCGTTCCCATACATTTCTTTTAAGCGTGCCGGGGTGTCAATCGCTATAATCCGGCCATGGTCCAAAATGGCAACACGGCTGCAAAGCTGATCTGCTTCCTCCATATAATGCGTGGTCAAAAAAACCGTTAATCCCAATCGGCTAAAATCGCTGACCATACTGCGGATTCCGCGCGCCATAGCCGGGTCTAAACCACGGGTTGGCTCATCAAGAAAGAGCACCTTGGGTTGGTGCAGGAGGGCGCGGGCAATCAGCAAGCGCTGCTTCATCCCGTTGGAATAATGTTTCAGGCTGTCTTTTGCCCGGTCTTGCAGCCCAACCTGTTTGAGAATTTCTACAACCCGCTGACGCGGCACACCATATAGGCTGGCCGCAAAATTCAAGTTATCCCAGGCTGAGAGCGTTTGGTACAGGTTTTGAAATTCAAAAACCACACCAATTTGTGGCTTGAGCGCTTCACGATCATGCACAACATTGCATCCAACCACACAGGCAGTCCCTGAGGTTGGCCGGAGCTGGCCGGTCAGGATACGGATGGTCGTTGTTTTTCCGGCGCCGTTCGGCCCCAAAAATCCAAAGATTTCACCCGGCTCGACCTGAAAACTGATTCCATCCAGAGCGCGCAGTCCATTAAAATCGCGGGTCAATTGTTGAACATCAATCGCTTTCACACCTTCCTCCAATCCCCACCCATTACCGCGACAGAAATTTTTGCTTACCTGGTTTAACTATATAAAAATCGATTGGGGGATACAACAAAAATGCGCCAAACGGCGCTTAGAGCGGGCGAGTGGCGCAACAGCAGCCTTGTGTGGAGTGAACTTAGTAACCAAGCAGTTCACGTAACTCCACCGCGGCAGACTTACTCAAGGGAATTTCGACCCCTTCGGCAGAATCCAGCCGCAAAGTGTAGCTGTTGCGGGTGTATGGAATCACTTCTTGAATGTGCTGCAGGTTAACCAGGTATGCACGGTGGGTGCGAAAAAATCCACCGCGGCTTAATCGTTTTTCCAGTTCATTCAGGGTGAATTGGGTAGGCAGCCGTCGGTCTGGGAGAACCAATACCGTACGGCCAGCTTCAGCCTCGATATATAAAATATCTGCCGGGTTAATCAGAATCACTTTTTCTTCCACCCGGGCTGGAATTTTGAACGGCATGGAAGGCGCATTATCTTCTCGGGTAACTACCTGGCTAGTTAAACGGCCCTGCTGGAGCACATAAAGTTTATCTGCAAAACTGACAAAGCGGGTTGCGTCTTCGGTATAAATCAACACAGCCATTCCATCTTTTGCAAGTTGCCGGATCAAACCGGCCAGCAATTCAATGGTTGCTTCGTCACAGCGTGCATACGGCTCAAACAAGAACAAGATCACTGGGTGATGCAATATAGCCTGGCCGAAAGCAAGGCGGCGTTGTAAACCGGACGATAATTTTCCTGCCAGAACATTTGCCTGATCTGCCAGACCAATCCAGGTCAGTACTTCTGGAATATATTGGCGCGGCACACCATAAAGGCTGCTGTGAAAGTTCAGATTTTCCCTGACCGTTTGGTTTTTGTAAATGCTGTCTTCCGCAAACAAAACACCCATTGTATGGCCGATTCCTGATTGCTTTGTGGGAGCTTTACCTGCTAACCGGATCGTTCCTGCTGAAGGAGCAAGCCTGCCAATAACCAGATCAAATAAAATTTCTTTTCCACTATCTATTGGACCGGCCACCACACCAATTTCACCCGCCTCAAGAACCAAACGATCAATTTGTAAAACAGTGCGTTGGT
>JAJUJY010000151.1 GCA_029265085.1 Chloroflexota bacterium | reverse complement strand
GCTGGAAAAATTTCTGATCCTGCTGCCCGCCAGGTTCACTACGACAAAGTCAATGACCTGCTCAAGCAGTACGTGATGATGATCCCGGTTGCTCATGGTGCTTCTGCCACGGCTTTCAAAGCTTCTGTTGAAGGTGGTCACGCCAGCCCGCTGGGTAATGAAGTGATGGGTGTGATGAACAACGGCGCAGATACACTGGTCTGGATGCAGAACGGTGAACCCGCTGCCCTGTGGTGCTCGGATGAAACCGATGGTGAAACCCTGCGCGCCTGCGAGCAGATGTATGAAGCTTTGTTGGCCTTCAAGGTCGGCGGTGTGGAAGTTGAACCTGCCCTGGCCGAGAGCTATGTAGCCAATGAAGATGCTACGGAGTGGACCTTTACCCTGCGCGATGGTGTCAAGTTCCACAATGGTGCAATGCTGGATGCGAACGATGTTGTGGCGACCTTTGTTTCCCAATGGGATGCCAAGAGCCCGAATCACGTTGGCCGCACCGGCACGTTTGAATATTTTGGTGCTTTCTTTGGTAAGTACCTGAACGCTGAATAAAATCAGTCCGGATTTTAATGGGCAGGCTGGGGGTTGCCTGGCCTGCCCTTCTTGTTTCATCCCAGTTTCATTTTTTCCAAAATTCAATTAATTAGGAATTATCATGTTTAGATTCCTGGCTCGCCGCCTGATCCTATTGCTTCCTGTTGTAATTGGGATTCTGCTGATCACCTTTGTTATTGTCCGATTGATCCCAGGTGATCCTTGTGTTGTGATGCTTGGGGAAAGGGCTACTCCAGAAAAGTGTGCCGCCTTTATGGATCGGTACGGCCTGAACGACAATATCGTAGTTCAATTTGGCCGGTATCTGGTAAATATGGCCCAGGGTGATTTTGGCACTTCCATCCGGTTTAGTCGTCCTGTGACCGATGTCATTGCCGAACGGCTGCCTATGACCATTGAACTAACCTTATGTGCGATGATCTTTTCCACGACGGTTGGTATCTTTTTGGGGATTATTTCTGCGCTCAAGCCAAACAGCATCGCTGATACATTAACGATGATCGGTGCTAATATTGGCGTTTCGATGCCAGTTTTCTGGTTGGGATTAATGCTGGCATATATATTTGCACTGGTTTTGAAAGATACGCCTTTCTTCATTCCCCCCTCTGGCAGGTTCTCTGCCAGCATTACGATGACTTCCCTTGCGAAGTATTGGGGAGTTGAAAACCCGGAAGGTTTCCAAAAATTTTTTATCTATTTTCTCTCCAATTCTTCTTTCTTTAACAGTATCATTACGGGAAATTGGACTCAATTAAAAGATGCGCTCTGGCACTTAATCCTGCCGTCCGTTGCGGTGGGAACCATCCCATTGGCAATTATTGCCCGCATGACCCGTTCCACGTTGGTGGAGGTTATGCAGCAAGATTATATTCGTACTGCGCGGGCAAAAGGCGGGTCGGAACGCTGGGTCGTAAACCGGCACGCCATGCGGAATGTGATGATCCCGGTGATAACAATCATTGGGATTGAGACAGGCGCGCTGCTTTCCGGTGCTGTATTAACAGAAACGGTGTTTGCATTACCCGGGGTTGGCACTGCATTGGTCGGAGCGATTTTGGCCCGCGATTACCCGGTAGTTCAGGGATTCACCCTCATTGTGGCGATCATTTTTGTCTTGGTGAACTTGCTCGTGGATATTTCCTACGCCTTCCTGGATCCACGAGTCCGTTTAGAGTAATACGGGAGAGATTATGGCAGAAGTAGCTTCCATTAATGATAATAACAATCGAGTAAAACATGAATCTCCCGGGCAAGAGGCAATCCGGCGGTTGTTTAAGCACCGTTCGGCTCAAGTAGGAATGATTGTTTTGGGGATCATGTTGATTTGTGCGATTTTTGCGGATTGGATCGCCCCTTATGATCCAACCAAGTTATTAAAGGATGTGGATAGGCGTGAGCCTCCCTGCGTCCATTTGCTTGGCTGTCCCAAAGATCAGCCTGAGCATTTGTTTGGGATTGACGGCAACAGCCGAGACCTGTTCTCGCGTGTGATTTTCGGTTCCAGGCTTTCCTTGCAGGTTGGGGTTGCCACCATTGGTTTTGCGATCATTATCGGCGGTATTATCGGTGCTATTGCTGGCTTTTTGGGCGGCTGGATCGATGACCTGTTGATGCGCACGATGGATGTACTGATGGCGTTTCCGAGCCTGCTCTTGGCCATTGCGATTGTCAGTGTGTTGGGGACAGGGTTGATCAATGCCTTGCTGGCAATTGGAATTGTTTCCATCCCAAGATTCGCGCGCCTGGTGCGTGCTACGGTGATTTCTGTGCGCAGCCTGGACTATATTACCGCGGCAGAGATGATCGGGGCAACCCAGGGACGAATTCTTTTCCGGCACATTATGCCGAATTCACTGACCCCGTTGATTGTACAGGCAACACTGGGTATTGCGACAGCCATTCTGGATGCGGCAGCTTTGTCCTTCTTGGGGCTTGGCGCTGAACCCCCTCGGCCTGAATGGGGCTTGATGTTGGGCGAGGAACGCAACAGTATCTTCAATGCCCCGCACCTGGTCTTTTTCCCGGGGGTAGCCATTATGCTGACCGTGCTGGCTTTTAACCTGTTGGGTGACGGTTTGCGGGATGCACTGGATCCTCGCTTACGCGGTACTGCGGCGGGCTAGTTTATGATATGATAGGCGTCATGCACCGCTTTTTTTTGACGCCGAAAGATATTCAAGACCAAATAGTTCTCTTTCCCTCGGATACTGCTCATCAAATCCTGCGGGTTCTCCGGCTGCATGCCGGAGAGCAGGTGGTGGTGCTGGATAACCGGGGGAATGAGTTTTTAACCGAGTTGGAGTGCGTGGATAAGCAGTCTGTCAGCGGCAGGGTTCTGGAACAGCGGTTGGCTGCCAGTGAACCTGCAACAGCGCTGACGCTGTATTTATGCCTGACCCAACGGGAAAAATTTGAATGGATGCTGCAAAAATGTACCGAGGTGGGGGCAGCGGCGTTTGTACCCGTGCTCTCCAGCCGCAGTCTGGTGCAATCCGAAACAGATGCTGCCAATAAACTGGAACGCTGGCAAAAAATTATTCAAGAAGCGGCGGAGCAGTCGCACCGCGGGCGAATTCCCCAACTGATGCCGCCAGTCCGGTTTGCGGCCGCAGTACAGGAGGCCGCAAACCATGCGGATCTGTGCTTGTTTGCCTGGGAAGAAACCCATTCTCAGGGTATCCGGAAAGTTTTGGCTAATCAGACTTCTGGAGCAAAACTGGCTGCTCTGATTGGTCCCGAAGGCGGCTTAAGTGAACTGGAAGCACAGCAGGCTGCGGAGGCAGGCTGGCAAATGGTGTCATTAGGCCCGCGGATTCTGCGTATGGAAACCGCCGCAGTAGTGATGACTTCGCTGGTCTTAGGATACCTGGGCGAATTAGATTAAGCGGCGAGGCAGCAAGTTTTTTAACCGGTCAGGTAAAATTCGTGCCCGGCCTAAAATTCTTCCCGAAAAATCTGTTAAGATAACCAAATCTACCGGGGTTTGCAGTGAATCCACCTTGTAAAGAAGGTCTTCTCCGCGCAGCCATAGTGGAACGAATTCGTCAGGGATGTTTACGGTTCCTCGTGAAATTTGTCCTCCAAAACGGGTGACCCATTCATGGGATAATTCCCAACCCTCACTGGTTTCCTCGATCATTTTTAATCCCAATAGCTGGCATGGTAAACCATTGAACCGGCTTAAATAGGTTTCTGGGACCATGAAAACTGAATTTTGCCAGCGCCAAAGCACCAGGCGGAGATCATGCAGCAAGAATTGCAGGTCGATACCATAGTGTTCCATGAGCAGGCCAGCTAACTCATTTGTTTCCAGCGGTGAAAGCGGGGTTTGACCAACATCGTGCAAATCGCGGTAGGGTGGAGTGTGCAGCCGGGTGTCGATGGGAGCAACTTTTGTCAGCCGCGCAGCAAAAAAGCCGGAGGTGTGAAAACGATGCGGCCACAAACGGGCAGCATTGCCAACCTGCGGATCAAAAGATGTGTCACCGGCAGCGGTCAAGGCTGGGGCAGGAGATGGCAGCCTCCTGGATAAATCTTCTATTTGAACTGCGCCTGGAAAACGGCGCAAAATTTCATCCAATACGCCTTCATCTTCTTCGGGTTCCAGCGTGCAAGTGGAATACACAACCTGGCCGCCTACCCGCACAGCCTGAACTGCGCTGGCCAGTAAATTAGTTTGCCTTTGGGCCAGACCGCTGCGTTCACGCGCTGTGATGGGACGCATGGGATGAGAATCAGTGGTGAGTAACCCCTGCATACTGCAGGGTGCATCCAGCAACACTTTATCAAAAGTTTCTGGATACCAACCACCAAATTTTTCCCCGGGAAAACGTGTTACGGCAGCATTGACCGCCCCCCAGGTTTGCAGCACAATCCTCAGTGCGGTGATACGGTCTGCGCCTGGGTCATTGGCGATAACGAAACCGTGATCCTTTGATTTGGCGACCAGATGAGTGGTTTTCCCGCCAGGCGAGGCTGCCAGATCTAATATCAAAGGGTGTTCTTCTGTGTCAAAGTCAAATAATTCGACAGGCAGCATGGAAGCAGCATCTTGAATGTAATATTTTCCGAGGCGGTGCTCCAATGTTTGGCTGATAGGTTCCGGAGATTGAGTGACCCAATAGCCTTCCGGGCAGAACGGCACCGGTTCAAGCTGCCATTGATAGCGGGCAGCCCAATTTGATACTGTTTCTGGATTGACTTTCAGGGGATTGAGGCGGAAGGCAGGATAGAGAGGGCGTTTTAACTCTTCCATCAGCGCGGAAAAATCCTGCGCGGAAAGCAGTGGGCGCATCCGCTCTAAGGCAGCAGATTGCGCCTCTGGGGCATTGGCGATAGGTTGGGTGCGTTTCTTTTTTCGAGTCATGCTTTGCGGATCACGAAGACAATTTCATTATCAAAAAGGATTTCTTCTACCGGCCAATTTTCACCAGCAATTTGCTTATAAACCAGTTCGCGGTGTTGGGATAACAGACTGCGTTTTTTGGTTAGATTCTCGGTAGGTAAAGATACCAGCAGGTAGCGGACGCGCAGTGCGCGCCAAAAGGCAATATTACAATTATGCAGACGCTGTTCAAAGCGGTGCGCTTCTTTAAAGAAAAAGGCGATATCAGCTTCCACTTCGGGAGGGTGAATCAAAATATCCTGGTGGACAGCCAATTGCGGCCTGCCAGAAAATTCAAAAAAGCGGTTGATAAATTCTACGCGCGGGTGGTGTAGATCGTAAGCGTAATATTGGACATCCACCGGTAAGCCCATCCAGGGCAGCCCAAAAGGATGCAGCGCGCAGGCCAGGTCCAGAATGCTTTGCGGCTTGCCGGTTACTTTAAATAGCCGGTTATAAAAAGTATTCAACAGAGGGATACGTTCTTTGGTTGAGGCGTGAGCTTCCAACATGCGCTGGCAAAATTGCTGGACAGCCTGTGGATCGCCGCTTTCAAACGCGGCCTGCATTGAACCAACTTCGTTGGGGTAATCCGGATCACCCAGGTAAGGTGCGACAATATTATGCAGTTTTTCGCGCACAGCCTGAACAGCTTCACGGGCGGTGCGGTGGCGCGGAATCTCGACCGCCAGTAAGTTATAGAGGGTGTCTTCCGGTATATCCAGGTCGCGATACTTGCGGGACCGACGGATTTCTTCCAAAAGCGTATTATAAACAGCCTGTACCGTTGAATCACTCATCACGGCGAACGATCCCTTCATTCCAGGCATACACTGCCGCCTGTGTCCGGTCGGCCAGGTGAAGCTTGCTTAAAATATTGCTAACGTGACTTTTCACAGTTTTTTCACTAATGGTTAATTCATCTGCAATTTGTTGGTTGTTTAATCCTGTGGCGATTAACCGCAGCACTTCTAATTCTCGGTCACTTAATTCCGCATATGGATTTGACGACTCATTTCGCAAGCCCTGCATTTCTTGCACCAAGCGCGCTGCGACCCGAGAATTTAACACCGCCTCGCCGCGAGCCGCTTTACGAATCGCATCAGCTAATTCGAAAGGCAGTGCATCCTTGAGTACATATGATAATGCCCCTGAGCGGATCGCAGGAAAGATATGCTCATCTCGATAATACGAAGTGAAGATAACTACCTGGGTGCGTGGACTGACTGTTTTGATCTTACGGGTGGCTTCGATGCCATCCATATCCGGCATTTTAAGATCCATCAATACAACGTCAGGGGCAGTTTGTACAACTAACTTGACAGCCTCTGCGCCATTTGCTGCCTCACCTGCGATTTCAAGGTCTGGTTGGGTCTCTAAATAGGCGCGGACACCTTGCCGGACAACGGCATGATCATCAACCAGGAGAATACTAATTGGAGCATTTGATTCCATACTTGTATTTTAACCGCGGTTTGGTACCTTGACCACAATCTGAGTTCCGATTTCACGAGAACTATTTATCACTACATCCCCGTTCAAGGCATTAATGCGCTCGTGAATATTTTGTAAGCCAAATCCTTTACCCGCGGCATCCGGGTTGAAGCCTTTCCCATTGTCATTGATTTCCAATAGTGTTAATTCTGGCTGGGAGATTAGCCGGATCGTAACCAGGCTTGCACCGCTGTGCCGGGCGATATTGGAAAGTGCCTCCTGAATGACGCGGTAAATCGCTAATTCTGTATTGAAATCCAGTAAGGGGTGGTCTGGAATTTCTAATTTGACGGAAATATTGGTCTGTCTCGTCCATTGGTTGACCAGGGTGCGAAGCGCGCCCGGCAATCCCTCTTGACTAAATACGGCCGGACGAAGCTCGTAGATGATCTCGGATAATTCTTGCTGTGCATTCCGGCTCAACTCTGCTGCTTTGGATAGAAAGTTTGCAGCCGCAGCTGGATCCCGCTCCATGATGGACTGTGCAGCAGCTATTTGCATCCCGGATGCGGTTAGATTTTGTTTTACCGCATCGTGTAAATCACGAGCGATGCGGTTGCGTTCTTCCAGGCCAGCCAATTCCTGGCGGGTTTCAAAAAGAGTTTCCAATTCAGCAGCCATTTGATTTAGTCGATGGCTTAATTCTCCAATTTCATCCTGTAAGTCTTCTGGGATGCGGGCAGCAAAATTTCCATTTCCCCATGCTTCAGTCGCTTCGGCTAATCTGTTCAGCCGGCCGTCCAACCAGCGAGCCGTTAGAAATCCAAATAAAGTGCCAACCAGCGCTGCTGGAATGATTAAGATGAACACACTGGGCCAGAGCGCAGAGAACAGCACGTTGATAATTTCTCCGCGCAATTGGATGATAGTGGGATTTGTATTATTCGCAAATAAATTAATGTATATCGCGATAATGCTCCACCATCCAACCATCAGGATTGCGGCCAATGTAATCAGAGTGTAAGAAAGGGTGAGTGCCCATTTCAAACGCCGGAAAGATGATAGCCAGGAACGGATCGCCTTCATTTTATGGTTGGAATGGAAAGGTCTCTATTGATTGAACCGGAATAAAAAACAGAAATGCCAATACTGCCAACAGGCAGAGCAATCCAAAGATACCAACCCCGATCCATCCCAATATGATTCCAGTGCGGGCAATATTTTCACCGGTATACGCCATCGGCTTTTGGCGGATTTCCGACTGGGCTAATTTGCCTGCAATTAATGCTCCAATCGATCCTACCAATGGCAAAACCCCTGTTAACCCGAGAATTCCGATGATCAGGCTAACCAGGGCAAGTGGATGCGTGCCAGGTTGGGCAGGAGGTCTTTGAATATCTTCCATAATCATATCCTTTGTGCAGCAGGTGCGGTATCTCTGCCATCGCACCTGCTGCACCTTTTATTTTAATGGATGACTGTTGCCACAGGCAAGAAGAAGGCGATGGCTACTGCAAAAATTAATATTGGCAGAATCACTCCAAGCCATCCGAGGATAATGCCTGCTTTAGCAAGACCCTCACCTTCATAACGTTCGGGTGATTCGTGAATTTCTTTGCGGCTGATATACCCAGTGATTAACCCGGCAATCGAACCAACAAAAGGTAATAAGCTAAAGCCCATCAGGCTCATCGTCAAACTGACGATAGACAATACATTATATTTTCGCTCAACTGGTCGAACAAGATTTGCTTCCATCTCGATAAACTCCTTATGTATTCGATTGTCCTGATGATATCTGTTTCTTTGGGTGAAATCATCGGCCTGTATGTGGAAATGGAGTCCGTCTTGAGATGGAAAAAAAGCGAAAAAATCGGGTGTTTTGCTCAGTCTTGAGTAGGTCGCGAAATCAGAAACGCCAGTTCAGTTGAAAATTCAAAGCGTTGGATATGCCAGTCTTGTCCGGAAATCAATTGCATGAAATGGGCTTCATAATTTTCAACCATCCCTTTGTTGCGGCCGCCCAGGCTGCGCGCCGGAAAAGAAACCAGAATGTGTTCAGCAGGGATGGTTTGCAGCAAGCGATTGCCAATGGATTTATCCAGTTGTTCCAGGCAGGGGATGGTTTTTAAAAGAAGAGCCAATTGAACTTTGTGTTGGGGAACCTGTTGAGTCAAATCACAAAGTTCAGCCTGCCCCCTTAACCCCAGGTGTAGGTAAAACTGGTTGATGAAATCAATCATATCCTGGTAAATATCACAGGCATACACCTGTGCATCGGGAGTAAGGTTTATCCAGGGCAGTGCTAAGGGATTTAATCCACAGGCAAGGTCAAGGAGAGAATGAATTGGTCCGAAACCGGACAGTATATCCTGGTAGAAATCATCCAGAATGGGCAGTCTTTCACGAGTGGAGGCATGCTGGCGCATCAAATTGCGGCAAAATTCGCGCAAATCAGGTGAAGCAAGATCATGGGGCATGAGAGCCAACTGGCGGGCAGCTTGCGCATAGCCTATAGGTGTTTCCTGGTAAGCGCCGCCGACTTGATGCAGTTTGTTGCGCACAGCTTTCACAGTTTCTTTGAAACTGCGCCCTTTGGTAATTTCGATCTCAGCAACGGCTCGAACGAGGTCAGGGTGCAGCACGGCATATTTGGGACCTGACTGCACAGCAGCGATTAACTCTTCTAACCGGCCTGCTTCGTTCATCCGTGGCGCATCCGGATACGGTCGGTGAGTTGGGTCATAAAACGCAGATTGTGCAAGGTGGCCAGGCGTAAGTATAAGCTGTCATTCATCTTGAATAAATGATGCAGATATCCCATTGAGTAGCGCGAGCACAACGGGCAGTCGCATTCAGGATGGACTGGCCGGTTGGATTTGATATGCCGTTCATCATTGATGTACAAATATTTCAACCAGTCACCGTTCAAGCCGCCATCATTGCCGGAAGGCTCGGTGAAGGTGTATATCCGGCCGTGGCGTGCATCGCGAGTGGGCATTGCGCAGTCAAAAATGCCGTAGCCCAACTCATAACCGGTCAAGACATTCTGCGGGTGGCCAATCCCCAACGCATGAATCGGGAATTGATCAGGGATTAATTCGCGTGTATAGGCCAAAATATCTGTTAATAGCTGGCCTTGAGAATCTAACGGCCAACCGCCAAAGCCGTAGCCATCAAAGCCAATGGTGAGCAATTCTTCGGCGCACTTTTTGCGCAGTTCGTGGATACCGCCGCCCTGGACAACGGCAAACAACTTGGGGATTTTCTCACCCTCGAGCTTCTTTTGTTTTACCAGGCGCTCAAATTCTGTTTTGCCGCGTTTGGCCCAGGCAATGGTGCGGTTAACGGATAATTCCTGTTCTTCGCGCGGTGCATCGACATGCGTGCAGTCGTCCAGGCAGATAACAACATCTGCGCCGTAGGCAAGCTGCAATTGGACACTTTTTTCAGGGGTAAGCTGGAATTTGCGATCACTATTTTCAGGCTGGAAAGTGATGCCTTTGTCATCCATTTTGCCAAATTTTGGGTTTTGGCGGATCAAGGAATAAGCCTGAAAACCACCCGAATCGGTGATGATGGGGCGGTTCCAACCGGCCATCTGGTGCAGCCCGCCCAGAGAGTCAATGGTGCTGGAACCTGGCCGCTGCATCAGATGAAAAGTATTCATCACCACCGCCTGAATCTGGCAGGCTTCCAGGTCAGCAGAATCGACTGTGCGCACCACCGCAAAAGTGGCATCGGGCATGAAAACAGGGAACTGGAGTTCACCATATGCAAGGCGT
>JAJUJY010000229.1 GCA_029265085.1 Chloroflexota bacterium | reverse complement strand
GATAACTTGTTTTATTTTGTTGGCTGAATACAATAATCTTATCGGTTAACTTTTATTCTGTGGGGAAAATGATCTCGTACAACCGGTCGCTGGTACGATTTGTCCTAGCAGTGGGATGTGTTTAGGAGCGGAAGAATCATTGAAAGGCTCGACATTCAACCTCCGCATTCGATTTTCTATCTTAATGCTGCTGATCATTGCGCCTGCAGTTGGGATGGTGCTAATTTTTGCAATTGAACGGTATTTCCATACCACGGATCTGGCTTTGCTTGAAACGCGCCAGACGGCGGATCAAGTCAGGGCAAATCAAATTCAGGGAATTGAATCGATCCAGCAATTACTGGCTGGTTATCAGTCTCAAATGACTGTGGAAAACAAAAAAGCGGACTGTGAACTTATCTTCGGACAATTCGCTGGCAGCCATCCTGCTTTGGTCAACCTGGCTTTGCTGAACGCTCAGGGCGGCGTGATATGTGCTCAAAAAATACAGTCCAATACGGTGGATTGGATCGATCTGGAAGAAATCGACAGGATGGAAAGTGAGCTGTATATTGGATCGTTGCGGGTTGATCCGGGGGCTGGAACGCTGGTATTGCCAGTTACCTTACGTCTTGAGGCTGCCAATGGAATGGAACGCCGGTTTCTCTATGCAGGGATTGACCCGGCCTGGTTGAAAAACCTGGTCAGTAATTTGTCTTTACCCAGTCAAAGCTGTATTACGATGCTGGATGCGCGCGGGCAGGTGATATATGTTACTCCCAATTCAAATGGGGTGCAAACTGGCGATATCGATCCGTTTGGTGCAATCCAGGCGATTATAGGGGGGCCAGGTCAAAGCGCCAAAGCCAAAGGTTTGGATGGGATTGAGCGTTTTTATACCTATTTAAATTTGCAATCCGAACAAGGCCAGGACTTTGCCCAAATTCGACTGGGGCTGCCGGTTGAATCTGCTTATGCAGATTTTAACCGCCTGATGTTAGCCTGGGCAGGATTGCTGGCCGCTATGATTTTGATCAGCTATCTTGTGGCCTATATGGTCAGTGGAGAGGTTTTGACCCGGCGTTCCCGGCAATTAAAACTGGCAGCGGAAAAGATTGCTCAAGGTGATCTGGGTGCGCGGACGCCCTTAATCACTCGCGATCGAGATGGGCTGATTGACCTGGAAATTACCTTTAACAAAATGGCAGAAGCGCTGCAGCAGCGTGATGAAGAACACGTCCGCACAGAACTTGAGCTGCGGCAGCTTAACGAACAAATCTTGACTATCATCCAGTCCTCACCGCTGGCCTTGGTGGTGGTTGACGAGCAGAACCTGATCCAGGTATGGAATCCAGCGGCTGAAACCCTGTTTGGGTGGGCGGAGAACGAGGTTGTCGGCCGGCCTCTTCCATATATTCCACTGGAGGATCAAACAGAGCGGGCAGAAACATGGCAGAAAATTAAATCCGGCAAATTGATTTATAACCAGCCCGTGCAGCGGTTGAGGAAAGACGGCAGCCGGGTCGATATCAGCCTTTCGATTGCGCCTTTATATGGCGGACAATCCAGTATGACCGGCGCAATCATTGCTATGGCGGATATTACAGCCCAAAAAGAAGCCCAACGGGCGGTAGAAGAATCGCAGCGCACCCTTGCTACCTTATTGTCCAATCTGTCTGGGATGGCATATCGTTCAAAATATGATTCACAGTGGACAATGGAATTTGTCAGTACGGGCTGTTTTAATCTCACGGGAGTGGTTGCCGATGACCTGGTGCAAAACCACCACCGTGCGTATGCTCATTTTATTGTGCCAGAAGACCGCCAAAGGGTCTGGAAAGAAGTGCAGCAAGCGGTAGATCAACGCAGCCCATTCCAGCTCAGTTACCGGATTCGCTCTGTGGATGGAAAAGAAAAATGGGTCTGGGAACAGGGCGCCGGAATTTACTCGCCGGATGGTGATTTACTTCATTTAGAAGGGTATATCACCGATATTACGGATCTGAAGCAGCGCGAAAGCGAGTTGGAGGCACTGACAGCGATCAGTGCATCGATGCGCTCTGCCCAGTCCCGCTCGGAAATGTACCGGTCTGTGTTGGAGCAAATTTACCAGCATTTCTCGGCGGACGGCGCAATGATTCTGGTCAGCCAACCCCAGACACAGCATGCCCGGGTGGAGCTGGGGCTGGGTGTTTTCCGGCGCACCACAGGCTACCAATTGGAAGCTCAAAGCGGCATGATGCTGCGCTTGTTGGGCGAGGGAAAAGCTTTTTTGACCGATGCCCGGGTGGAAAATGGTTGGGGTGGGCTTTCTGAGGTGGTCAAACAGCAATCGGAACTGGCCTGTGCGCCATTAATTGACCGTGACCGGATTATTGGCGCGATTGTGGTTGGCAGCCAGCAGAGCTTGCCGGAAGGGGCGCTGCGCATGTTGACTGCCGTGGCTGATATTGCTGCTTCAACCATGCGCAGGCTGGCCTTGCATGAGCAAACCGAAAAGCGATTGCAGCATGTGACCGCCGTACGCACCATTGAGACTGCCATTACAACTAGCCTGGATCTTCATTTCACCATCCATATTTTGTTAGACCAGGTAGTTACCCAATTAAATGTAGATGCTGCGGATATCTGGCTCAAAGAACTGGATTCGACCAGTTTGCAGTTTGTCAGCAGCTGGGGGTTCCGCGGGCTGCATTCCGCTGTTCAACCGTTTGAAGATCCCCCAGGGTTTACCAGCCTGGTTGCAGAGGGCAAACACTTGCTGGCCATCTCAGATATTCAACACACCGATGGTGTTGATCCAGCAGGAATGCCGTATCCAAGCGAAGGGTTTGTCGCATATTATGGCGTTCCGCTGGTAGCCAAGGGACAGCTTCACGGGGTATTGGAATTATTCCACCGCCGCCCGCTGGTTCCAGATGAAGAATGGATTGATTTTTTGAATACGCTGGCTTCAGCCGTCTCGATTGCCATTGATAATGCCCGTTTGTTGGAAAAATTACAAAAATCGAACGTGGAACTGGCTGAGGCATACGATGAAACCATTTTGGGATGGTCGTTAGCCCTGGAATTGCGTGATGCAGAAACCCAGGGACATGCCATGCGTTTGATCGATGTTTCTTTGCGGTTGGCAGAAAAATTGGGCGTTCCTCAGGAGGAATTGATCCACATTCGCCGCGGCGTAATTTTGCATGATATTGGGAAAATGGCTGTACCGGACAGCGTTTTACTAAAACCAGGCCCATTGAATGAGGAAGAATGGGAGTTGATGCGTAAACACACCCTGCATGCGCAGCATATGCTCTCCTCCATCGATTATCTAAAACCCGCTCTGGTCATACCAACTTATCACCATGAAAATTGGGACGGCAGCGGCTATCCCTATGGATTGCGCGGTACGGATATTCCCCTTGCCGCACGGCTGTTTAGCATCGTGGATGTTTGGGATGCCCTGCGCAAAGACCGGCCGTACCGGAAAGCCTGGGCAGAAGAAAAAGTCCGCCAATACCTGATGGATTGTTCTGGAAAAAAATTTGACCCTCAGGTTGTTCAAACCTTCCTGGCGCTGCTTGAAGAGATGGACCAGAACGGCGAAGTGATATAACGATTCTCGGGCGGCTGGAAGTTCGTTTTCTGCCAGGATCAGAAAATTAAGCCATGAACCGTTCCGGAGGTAAATCTGCAAGAGACGGCAGGATAAGATCCGCCTGGGTCAATGCATTTGCCGGGTTTGTGGTCGTCACTGCGATGCAAAACATTCCCCCGGCTTTTGCTGCGGCTACTCCGGCTACTGCGTCCTCAATAACCACACATTCTTGCGGCGTATGGCCTAGCTGGCGGGCACCCGCTAAGAATACTGCCGGATCGGGTTTTCCGGGCAAACCATGTTCTGGACCGGAGATTAATCTATCAAAGTATGCGCTCAGGTTCAGCTCTTGCACCAGCAGATCGATATTATCTCTTGGGGCAGAAGAGCAAACTGCCTGGGGAACTCCGGCTTGATGAAAGAATTGTAACCATTCCAACACTCCCGGTAGGGGTTGTGCCTGCCCGTGGATTAATTCTCGGAACAGCCCTTCTTTTCGCTGGTCAATTTCAGCCAGTTCTTGCGGTTGGGGTAGGCGGCCTAAAAGGGTGGAAAGTACGCCAAAATTGTTCATTCCAAATGTGGCTTTAAATATTGCCAGGTCAAAAGGAATGTTCAGTTCACCCAGGACCTTTTTCCACGCCTGGAAATGGAAATCTCCGGTGTCCACCAACACCCCGTCCATGTCCCACAATGCACATCGAATTTGACGTTTCATCATCGTCTCCAATTACCAATAAAGAATCATGCTGATGGTGATTTTTGTCTATCCGCTCTCTGGACAGGATTATACCGGCATCCACCCATCTCTGGCAGGGCAAAGCGTTGTGAAATATTTCTCAATTTTCTCCGCTTTGCAGGTTTGAAAGGTGAAAATGCCTTGCGTAATGATCGGAGATTCGATATACTCTTATCGAAGGAATTTGGTCTCGCAAAGTCGCCAAAAAACCGCTTTCTCTGGTCATCTTTTATCCTGCGTAATTATTCTTCGATCCCCGCGGTTTTCCAACTCTTCCTTTGGCCCCCTTTTTCAACCAATCGAATAGATTCAGGAAGCCAGTTCACCACCGGCCGGTTCATTTTGTATTGTTCTGGTTGTCCTGATTGGCCCTGGTTCGCGCGGCGGCACAAAACAATTATTTTACTGCCGGGCGACGGGGTCAAACCGCTGCGGCTGAGGTTTTCATTATGATCCAGCCAACATGGCGAAGTGCAACACAGCGGATTCCCGCGGAAGCATTATTCCACAAACACCCTGTCCTCCATCGCGCCGACCCCGCAACCATTGCCGCCCACCGCGAAACTTTGTACCCACCGCGAACCTTTGCAGCCTAACCTCTGCAGCAGCGAAACGCCCCCGATTCTGGGGGCGTTTTTCTAAATGAAATGCCTTTCCAGGAGAACCGCCTCTTCTGAGATGCCAAAATGGCGGCTTAACTGTTTTGAGGCCTGATTATCCGGCATGATCCCAACGGCAATTTCGACGACACCTTCCGCCTGCAAGGATTGAATCAGGTAATTGACCAGCGCACTTCCAATGCCCTGGCGGCGCAACTCTTCACGAATGATGATTTCTTCTCCCCAGCAGCAGGTACTGGCATGGAAAAGATCAGGGCGCAAAGAATAACTGAGCAGTCCGGCAGTCTGCCCATCTAATTCAGCCAGCAGAATATGGCTGTTTGGATGGGACAGGTAGTGCTTTACATAGCTCTCATCCAGCGGGCTGGTTTCTCCGCAAGAACGAGCATGTGACTGGATCAAATAGATGATTGCCGGTGCATCGGCTGCAATGGCTGGGCGGATTGTTAACATATTATTTTCCTTAATGTTGAGGTAAAAACTAATTTTACTGCGAGTCCGTTTGGTTGAAAATTGTGCTTGAGCGTGCCCAATCTGCTTACCCGCTATAACAGGCTTTATTGTAAAATCATTCTATGGATTCAATCAACCATACGAAACAACATCTCGGACCACTGTTGGCTGAAGGACGCACGGCTCAGGTTTTTGCCTGGGAGGACGGAAAAATTATCAAGTTGATGCGGCCAGGATTTTCCAGTGAAAGCCTGGGAAGAGAATGCCAGCTGGCATTAAAAGTCCAGGGGGCAGGACTGCCTGCGCCGTATTGTTATGGTTTGGTTCAAGTGGATGGACTGACGGGATTGGTCTATCAACGGGTAGGACCGCGCAGCCTG
>JAJUJY010000074.1 GCA_029265085.1 Chloroflexota bacterium | reverse complement strand
GCCGGATATGCGTAGTCGAAGTAGAAGGCTCAAGGACACTCCAACCTGCCTGTGTTGTTAAAGTAAATCCAGGGATGCGTGTGCAAACCCAAAGCCCGCGGGTCCGGCGATCCAGGCGCACGATTTTAGAAATGCTGCAATCCTCAATAGACTTGAGCGAAGCGCCCGAAATTCAAGCCATGTTGGCTGAATATCATGTCGATCATGAACGCTTCCCGGAAGCTGAGCGCCGCGAACCCGATATCCTCGACGATAACCCCATGTATATCCGCGATTACGCCAAGTGCATCTTATGCTGGCGCTGCGTACAGGTTTGTGCTGAAGATGCACAATACACGTATGCGATTAATTTTAGCGGCCGCGGATATGAAACCCAAATCAGCACATTCTTCAAAAAACCGCTGCTGGAGACCACCTGTGTGTTTTGCGGGCAGTGTGTTGGGGTCTGCCCAACCGGGGCTTTGAAACCAAAGAAACAATGGCTCTTAGAAACCGGATATACCCCCGATGAGATTATGAGCCTGACCCGTTCCGAGCGGCGCAGCAAAAAACGCCGGCAGGAAAACCAAACCGCCTGACCACCCCTGAATGGAGGGATTGATGGTACTACCTGATCAAATCGTTTCAACTACTTGCCCATTCTGCGGTGTTGGATGTAATTTACGCCTGCACGTCCGCGATAATTTCATTTACCGGGTTACCTCTCCGCATGATTCTGTGGTAAATCACGGCAATTTATGTGTCAAAGGACGTTTTGGCTATGACTTTGTTTATAACAAAGACCGGGTTACCAGCCCATTGATCCGCAAAAATACGCAAAGCCCAGGGAACCGCACCCAGGCATTTGACCGCAGCGAATGGCAAGAAGTTAGCTGGGAAGAAGCTTTAGAATATACGGCTGACCGCCTGACGGAGATTTACCAGCGGGATGGATCGCGGGCTATGGCTGTTTACTGCTGTGCCAAAGCCACCAATGAAGACAATTATCTGATGCAAAAGCTGTACCGGGCAGTCTTCCGCACCAACAACGTGGATCACTGCACTCGCTTATGTCACGCTGCCAGCGTAGTCGCGCTGCAAATGGCGGTAGGTTCATCTGCCATGAGCAATACAGCCGCCGAGGTGATTGAAAACGACGTTTTTATCCTGACCGGTGCAAATACAACCGAAAATCATCCGATCATCGCCTTGCAAATGAAAGCTGCGATACAAAAATATGGGGCGAAATTAATCGTGGTTGACCCCCGCCGGATCGAAATGGTTAATTACGCCGCGCTGTATTTGCCGATTAAACCCGGCAGCGATGTGCCTGTTTTTTCCGCGATGGCCCATGTTATCTTAAAAGAAAAGCTCTATAACCAGGCCTTTATTGAGCAGCGCACAGAAAACTTTGAAGCCTTTGCCGCTTCCATGGAACAATTTACCCCGGAATATGCCGAGCAAATCTCCGGGGTGGATCGCGACCTGATCATCCAGGCAGCCCGCCTGTATGCCACCGCTGAAAAAGGAGCCATTTACTGGGCGTTAGGTATCCCAGAATCGACTCACGGTACAGCCAATGCCCTCAGTTTGATTAACTTAGGACTGCTCACAGGACATATTGGCCGCAAAGGGACCGGGCTTAATCCTCTACGCGGGCAAAATAACGTGCAGGGCGCTTCCGACTCTGGTGCAATGCCCTGGCACTATCCGGGTTATCAAGTCGTGGACAGCGAAGAAAACGCCCGCCGTTGGGAAACCGCCTGGAACATTGAACCCGGTGGGCTGGACCGCAACCGCGGCTTGACCACAACAGAAATCATGAGCGCAGTTGGTCCTGGGGTTGTGCGTTCTTTATACATCATGGGTGAAAATCCAATGATGTCTGAACCAAATTTGAACCATACCCGCAAAAAAATGGAACAACTGGAATTTTTGGTGGCACAAGACCTGTTCATCACCGAATCCGGCGCCTTTGCAGATGTATTTTTACCGGCTGCCTCCTGGGCAGAAAAAGACGGCACCTTCACCAACACAGACCGGCGCGTGCAGCGCGTCCGGCGAGCCATTACCCCGCTGGGTCAAGCCAGGGCAGACTGGCAAATCATCTGTGATTTAGCCAAACGCCTGGAAAAAAAGTTGAACCGTCCTGCGAGTGCATACTGGGATTACCAGCACCCTTCTGAAATTCTGCAAGAGATGGGGCGTTTTGTCCCCGAATATAGAGGTATAAAATACGCCCGGATTGAACAGGAAGGACTGCAAGCACCGGTGTGGGATGATGATCATCCCGGAACACCATTTTTATTCAGCGAATCCTTCCCCCGTGGGCGTGGAAAATTCCACCCGCTCAGCTATGTACCCAACTCAGAAATGCCCGATGAAGAATATCCCCTGATATTAAGCACTGGCCGGGTTTTGGAACATTGGCACGGCGGTTCGCTCACCCGCCATTCCTGGATGGACGATCTGTTCCCTGAAGCCCTGGTTGACATCCACCCTGCCGATGCCGCCCGCCTTGGGATTGAGAATGGTAATGCGGTCCGGGTAACTTCCCGGCGCGGCTCGATTGTTTTACGCGCCAAAGTTACCGAAAAAACCAATATCGGGGTTGTCTTCATCCCCTTCCACTTCCGGGAAGCTGCAGCCAACCTGCTCACTACCGATGCTGTGGACCCTCAGGCAAAAATCCCAGAATACAAGGCTGGTGTCGTTCGATTAACCAAAGCCAGTGAAGAAGAATTGACCGCGGCGAAAGCCCCTCAACCAAGAGGCCGGTATTAAGCATACCGATATCTCATAATAAGTAACAACTGGTAGTGGCTTGTAGTAATCCACTGCCAGTTGTTTTTTGCTGCGAAAAATAATTGACATTAAATCAATAACAATTAAACTTAATTCTGGTGGGTTTTACGTGATTTTTACGTAATTTTTTATTTATACCGAGAGCGGGAAAGGAGGAAATCAACTAGCTCTCATCAATATTCCCCATTTTTTTAAATAAAACTTGAAAGAGGAGACAATACAAAATGTCACGCAATGGAACGATGGTTCGTTTCTTTTCGTTGATCGTAGCAATTGCTATGCTCCTGGGACTGTCGGCGAATAACATGCCTGTTACCGCTCAAACAGAACCGCCTGGAGACCGGCCTTCTGGGCATGTTCCCTACACCCCCAATGAATTATCTCAAGAAAAAGTGTCCTTGGATGAAGTCCAGCATCTCATCGAACAAAAAGCTGGACCGGTGCAAATCCTGGTTGAGTTAGCCGATGAGCCAACCACCCAGGTTTATGCCCGCGAACGTTCAGCGGGTGAACGAGCCGCCACCGAATCATCCAAAATTCAATTAACAAAAATTGAAGAAGCGCAGCAAAATTTCTTAAAAGCGCTTAACAGCCGGGCTGCAGATGCATCCGTAATTTACCGTACACAACGCGTGTACAACGGCATTGCACTTCTAATCGATTCAGCCTCCATTTCCGCAATCGCAGAAATGGACGGCGTAAAAGCAATTCATGTCCTGACTCCCAAGACATTAGACAATGCTTCAGGTGTCCCGTTAATCGGCGCGCCGTTTGTCTGGAATTATGGCCTTGGCAGCCGCGGAGAGGGAATCAAAATCGGTATCATCGATACCGGCATTGACTACTTGCACACCGACTTTGGCGGACCTGGAACCGGTTACGCAGACAATGACACTACTGTTGTTGGCGATGCCCCTAGTTATCCGGGTGTCAAAGTCATTGGCGGCTATGACTTTGCTGGTGATGATTACGATGCCAACGATCCCGCCAAGTCGATTCCAGCCCCAGATCAAGACCCAATGGACTGCAACGGCCACGGCTCGCATGTGGCTGGTACCGCAGCCGGGTACGGCGTCAATGCGGATGGAACAACCTATACCGGTCCTTACGGCTCCGGCATGCCGTTCGACACCATGCGAATCGGCCCTGGAGCTGCACCGGAAGCAGAACTGGTTGCCTTACGCGTCTTTGGCTGCGAAGGCTCAACCAACCTGTCCGACCTGGCGATTGAATGGGCAGTTGACCCGAATAACGACGGAGATTTCTCCGATCACCTTGATGTGATCAACATGTCGCTTGGTTCAAGCTATGGTTCAGCCTATGATTCCAGTGCTGTGGCCAGCGACAACGCTGCCTTAGCAGGCGTTATTGTGGTAACATCGTCCGGAAATTCGGGCGACAGTTATTACATTACCGGTTCGCCCGGTGCTGCAACCCGCGCAATTTCCACGGCAAATTCCGTCGATGCGCTGGCGATTATGGGCGGTTTTGAAGTGGACGCCCCTGCGGATATTGCCGGTGTATATCCAGCCACGGAAGCTGCCTTTGGCCCTGACCTGGCTGATGTAGGTCCGCTGACCGGCGATCTGGTTTATGCCAACCCGGCAACTGGTTGTTCAACAATCGATTCTACGGTAGCAGGGAAAATCGCGCTCATTGATCGCGGTACCTGTACTTTTGCCGCCAAGGTCGCCAACGCAGAGGCTGCCGGAGCCATCGGCGTAATCATTGCGAACAACGCTCTTAATTCAGATCCCATCACGATGGGTGGAACCGATCCAGGAATTACAATCCCGTCTCAGATGATCAAGAAAGAGACCGGAGATTTATTAAAATCTAAACTTCCCGGAACGGTCACTGTTACGTTAACCGCTGAATATCGCAATTCTATTCGCAGCGATATCCCCGCACGCGTGGATACGCTTTCTTCTTCCAGCTCACGCGGCCCGCGCCGGATTGACAGCTTCTTAAAGCCCGATCTGGCTGCTCCTGGCGATACCATCTTCTCTGCCGCAACCGGCACAGGCAATGAAGGGATCAGCTACGGCGGTACTTCTATGGCTGCTCCGCATGTAGCCGGCGTGATGGCCATCTTACACCAACTGCGCCCCACCTGGTCGGTAGAAGAACTCAAAGCCCTGGCAATGAACACCGCTAACCACGACCTGTACACTGGGTTAAGCCAGACAGGCAGCCAGTATGGTCAAAGCCGGATCGGTGCTGGGCGTGTGGATGCGGCTCTGGCTGCACAATCCACAGTTGTGCTCTACAACGCAGAGGATGCCGGTGCAGTCAGTGTGTCCTTTGGCGAAGTAGAAGTCGTTGGTACGATGGATGCAGAAAAAAGCGTTACAGTGGTCAATAAAGGCAAAGACACCGCCACATACAATGTATCGTTTGACACACGGGTAAACAATAATGGGGTTGCTTTCACCGTCCATACCCTCACAGACGACCCACTGACCTCGATAACGATTAACCCTGGCGAATCCTACACCTTTAAAGTGAAGATGACTGCGAATGCTGCATTGCTGAATCACAACAGGGATGCATCCGTTTCATCTGTTCAGACTCTATACCGCCACTGGCTTACCGAGGAATCCGGTTACATCTCGTTAATTTCTACGGGATCTCAGCCCAATTTAAGGCTGCCGGTGCATGTTGTTGCCCGGGCGGCTTCGGATATGCAAGCGGGCATACCTGAATATAACTGGATTAAAGATAGTGACACGTTCAACATTCCTCTCGCAGGAACAGATGTTTACGTCACCACTTCACCAGCAGATGTTTCCGTTTTGACCGCGCTTGAACTGGTCGGTGAAAGCTCAAACGAAAAAGACAGCACCGGCACTTTAGAAGCGGCCGACTTGAAATACGTTGGCGTCATGTCAGACCGCCTCGCCAACACATCCATGATCGACTCATTGATCACCTTCGGCTTTGCCTCTTATGGCAACTGGAATTCGCTCAATGAAGTCGAATACGATTTGTACATCGATGTGGATCGCGATGGTTTAGAGGATTTTGTGGTTTACACCACAAATTATGGTTCAGCTACTGGCGGCGGTGCAACCGATGACTTTGTTAGTGTATTGATCGATCTGAATTCCGGCGGTGGATTTGTCAATGATTACATCAACGGATTCCCGTCTGTCGCATTAAACACCGTGGCATTCAACAACAACGTCATGACCTTGAGCCTCTTAGCCAATGACCTTGGCCTGACGGATGCCAATGCAACCTTTGACTTCTATGTGGTCACGTTTGCCCGCGATAGCGAAACAGGCGATCCTGTAGATGTCAGCGATGTTTACACCTACAATGCAGCCGCCCCAGCAGTTGATACAACCGGCGGCTATAGCGGTATCCCCTTGTACTATGATCTGGATGGAGAATCCATCCCGGTTTCGTATAACTCCGCATACACCGAAAACGGTATCAAGGGTGTCCTGTTACTCCATCACCACAATGTTGGCAACGGCGCGGAAGTTATCCCATTTAGTCAGGATCGCAATCCAGTACTGACCTTCAGCCGAAATGCATACCAGACGATGGTAGGGCAACCGGTTGCGGTTGATACGCGCACCTTCCACCCGGATTACACTGGCGTTGAACCAGATGCTTTGGTGGATGCGTACGTCGATATCACAACCCCCATTGATCTGACTGGACAACAAATCGACTTCTATGTAGTCAATGACGGCGTTGAAACCTTCATCGGTTCATACACACCCGATCTACTGGTCGCCAATAACCCGACCCGGATCTGGGTGAGTGATTTCAACAACACACCGTACCACCCGCCATTGATCGATGAATCCAACAACATCTTAAATTACCGCTTCAAATTCACCGTAACCGATCCGGCCATCGAAGGCAAGACCATCGGGCTAGATGCACAGGTTGTTAGCGCATTAGACGGAAGTTTTGACGAAGAAAGCCAATGGTTGTTCTCTTCCAACAAAGCGGAATCCAGTGTGGTATATAGCGCTCCAGCCGTTGCCTTTGACCAATCAGAATACTACGGCCCATCCGGCAAGGTAATGACGCTCGATCTGACGGCCAATCATATTGATTACACCGGTGTTCCGGATGCAGTACTCTCGGATGCCTATATCGAGTTAAATTCATTGGCGAATTTGCAAGGCCTGGTGATTGAAGGCTTGATTTGGAACGGCTCGGCTTATCAATCCTTCGGTACGATTACCCTGGGGGCCGGCCAAACCTCCTTCTGGATGAGTGATTTCTCCGGCTCAGCCGCACGCCACCCTATCAACCTGGAAAGCGGGATGAGTTATGACTTCCAAATCAAATTCACACCGCCCGACAGACTGGAAAACGAGCTAATCTCAGCAATGGTTTGGGCAATTGGATCCACTGAGACGGAATTAACTGCCACTCTCTTCAATGACTTCCAAATTGTCTCTGATCCGGCCATGACCACAGTGCATGTTCTGGCAAAACCAACCCTGGTCTTTGATGAGGACAATTACACAGTAGATCCTGGGCAGAAAGTTGAGATCCTGGCGACAGCCACTTACGCAGATTATACGGCTGTATCCACAGACGTCCTCGTCGATGCCAAGATTGAGCTGACTGCCGGAGTTGATTTGGGTGGACAGGCAGTCCATGCTTACTATGTGCTCCCAGGCGGCGATGTTGACCTCGGCACAATTACCCTCGATCCAGGCCAAACCAGCTTCTGGTTAAGCGAGTTCCCGGATCTGGCGATCACGCGTCCGCCACTGGCTGCGGCTACTGATATGACCGAAGTGTACCGGTTTGAGATTACCCCATCGATGGACCTGATGGGTGAAACCATTGGCATCAAAGGTACCGTTGTTGGTTCAACCACAACGAACTTTGAGACACCAGCCGATTGGTACATCTCCAGTCTGCCAGCTGAAGCGGATCTGCTGGTACGGATGTTGTACTTCCACTACCTGCCATTCATTTCCAACTAGAACCTCATTCCTGGGTATCCAGTACCTGGATAGAACCGGAATAAATCCTAACGCCCCCGATTTGGGGGCGTTAGCTTTTTTCTACAAAAGTATTAATCAGACAGACAAACTTCCTGAGTTATTTCCCGTCAGCGTCTTTGATGATCATACGAGCTAATTCAAGAAACTCTTCCCATTCCTCATTAAAGAAATGGACGGTAACATTATTTAATTCCAGATGATACGTTGTTTCACCATCTGGTTCATCAGCACGCCAGGCCATAAAATTTTCAGTCTCGGCAATTGTTTCAGTTTTTGGATCAAGGGTACCCATGAGGTTTTATCCTTTCTATCAAAATAAGATGATTGGTTCAGGATTTTTGCGATTTATGAAATCGCTCATTCCAGAATTTTTGAATTTTGGCAAATAAGCGCCGGAGCAACAGCACAATTGGCATTGGTTTAGGCTCCGCAGGTTCTAATTCTAATCCTTCCCACGGATCCAGATCAAACATTTTGCGGGTAGCGTAGTTAAAAACCAGCTTGATAGTTGCCAACACAGGTGCTGCCAAGATCACACCAATAATTCCAAAGAGATTTGCCGAAACCAGCGCAGCCACCATCACTGCCGCCGGATGGACCTTAAGAGCATCTCCCATCATGCGTGGGACCACAAAATTATCCATAATCACATCGGTGATCCAGGCAACCCCAATCACCAGCAAAGCATAAGGGAAAGGAGCCATGTGGAAGATCGTGCTGCCCTGGAACAAAGCCACCAGGCCGTAAGTCGCCCAGGCAACAACCGGCCCAACATACGGCACAAATCTGGCCAGACCAGCCAGCATTGCTAAACCAACATAAAAACTGACATTTAACGAACCAAGCAGCGTAATATAAATTGCCACGGTCAGCACAAAAATAATTAACTGTCCGCGCAAAAAAGCATTCCAGATCCGCCCTAACTCCACCCCAATGCGCTTGAAATCTTCCGCATACCCTGGGAAGCGCAAATTAATCAATCGCTCTTGCACTCCGCCGGAATCCGCCAGGAGAAAATAACCCACCAACATGGCAAAAAAGATCCAACCAATTGTCGCGGCAGCACCGGATGCAATTGCCCCAAAGACCGTTCCAAGCTGTGACAAAACGGGTTGAACCAGGCCAAGTAATTGGTTTCCCAAATCCGTTAAATTCAAGGTGGAAAAATCCAATTCAAATGGGCCAATGGCAATTTTTGTTGCCGAAAGGTTGGCTAAGAATTCAGGGAATTGCGTAATTTGCGATTGGATGAACTTAACCAAACTCTGTGCCTGATCAAAGACTGCCAATCCCCCTAGCGTTAACAGCCCCATTAGCAGGATAAAAAGCAGTAAAAAAATGATTGTACTGGCCAATCTCCAGGACATCCTGACCCGTTTATGCAAAAAATTTGCCACAGGATATAAAAGATAAGCCAGCACAAAAGATATGAGCAGCGGCCCAATAATTTGGCGAAACCGGATTACCAGTCCCGCCAGGATCGCCACCATCGTTAATGCAACCACTAATTTGGTGGTACTGCTCCAACGAGGAGAAATGGTTTGAGGTTGGTTTGTAGGTGTATTCATAAAGAAGTTATCGTTGAATAAATTGTAACGAGAATAGGATTGATTGGCAACAATAATCACAATAAAAGATAAAGAAGAAGCCCTCCGGAAAAATTCACGGAGGGCATTTTTGCCTTCAAGGGTTTAGGGTGGGCATGCCCCTGGAATGAACATATTCATAATGCCCGGGAAGTTACAGTACAAATTAAGCGAGTCAAACACAATAAATCCGATACAACCGCAAGCCAGGATAATCACAAATATGATCAATAAGATAGCCCAAACCGGTAAAGGTTTCTTTTTCTTTACCGGTGCCGCAGGTTGTTGGGGTACCTGACCGGCATAATTCTCCACAGGTTTTTCCATCCGAGCAGGCGGAGGTGGGTAAGCTGGCGCCGAGTAGGCCGCTTCCTGAGCAGGTGTTTTTACGGGTGTTTGGGGAACTGCTGTCTGCCGCATTGACACCATCGTCGCATCCGGATCAATAGCCACTGCTTCAAACAACAAGTTGGTATGCTCCCCAAAGGTCACCATCTCACCCGGCCGCAGCATGTACGGCCCCATCAGCCTTTGACCGTTCACCGATGTGCCATTTGTAGAGCCCAGGTCTTCGATGACGTAATTTGCACCCTGCAAGTACACTCGCGCATGCCGCCGAGAAACCTCAGGATCATTAATTACGATCTCATTGCTCATTTCACGGCCAATGAAGCTTTCTTCCTTTTCAAGAGTAAACACCTGGCCTGCACCAGGGCCTGATTTTAAGACGAAACGATAAGATGATATCATAGCGAACTCCTCGGCAATCCGTATTAATCATAGTGTAATGGGAATGCGAAATGGTGTCAACTTACTTCACTTACCAACCATTGTTGCAAGAAAAAAGCCAGATGAGCAAAATCACCTGGCATTTTTGAGAAAAAAGCCCCACCGTGCCGTGTGCCGCATAGTTTTGAACCTGCTTTCGCAGGTTTGGGCTCCGCCTGACAAGATCCGCCTTGGCTCGGGCCTATCGCGTCACTGACCAGATGTAGGAGCCCGTTTAAAGGGTGTTGGCTCAAAACCGGTCGTGCTGCATCACGAACACAGCAGGGTTAACTTTTTTATACCACATTTTAGACCAATTGAGTAGGATAGGTTATTTCAGTCAAGGCGGATTTCCTCGCAGTGGCCGTATGTTATACTCAACCAAAAGGATTGTCAGGGAAAGGGATGTGACGAAATGGATCTAATCCGGGCCTTTATTGCCATTGAAATACCCACTCCACTCCAGCAAGAAATGAATAAAGTAATCCAACAATTTCAACGGGCATCCATACGAGGTGTGCGATGGGTGGCAGCAAATAATCTGCACCTGACTCTTAAATTCTTGGGTGACACCCATCCCGATCGGCTCAGCCAGCTCGGCAATCAGCTTAAATATCTCGCTGGGCAGACACTACCCTTTGAATGTGCTATCGGTGGACTTGGCGCATTTCCCAATATCCGCAAACCGCGCGTCATTTGGATGGGCCTGGAAATACCCCAAACTTTGCGGCAATTGCAAAAAGAGATAGAAGCCGAAGCAGCGAAAATTGGCTGCCCCCCCGAAGAACGAGATTTCTCACCCCACTTAACTCTGGGACGGGTAGGACAAAACAGCACTGCACAGGAATTGCAGGCTCTTTCCCAATACCTGTCTCAAACTCAAATACCTGAAATCGGGAAATTTACCGCACAGGGCATTACCTTGTTTCGCAGTGACCTTCGGCCAACCGGATCGATCTACACCCCCTTATTCCATGCTGACTTCAAACCAGCAAACTCTACTACGTAGCCTTCCAATCGGATGATGTGTTTTTGGGAAAAGGGGAAATTTGTGCTAAAATTTATCTGAATTTTTATATTATTTGAACTCAAAAATCCTGAGGTGAAGTCTGAATACGTTAGAAATCGCTCGTCATGTCGTCAACACGCTGGAAGATAAAAAAGGCGAAAACATCCTTCTGTTAGATATCCACGATATCACTTCGTTTACTGATTATTTTGTGATCTGCAACGGTACAAGTGACCGCATGTTGGATGCGCTGGCTTCAGCGGTCAGTCAATCTGTGAAAGACACTTTTCGTATTATTAGCCAACCGGAAGGCCATTCTGCATTTGGTTGGGTTGTATTGGATCTGGGAGATGTTGTTTTACACCTCTTTTCCCCAGAGCAGCGCGAATACTACCGCCTGGAAGAATTGTGGAGCCAGGGCAAGGTATTACTCCGTTTACAATAATTTCTGAAATCAAGCTCTGCGTTTGTATAAAACGCGATCAACTCCATGACAGCGGCAACAGAAGCCGTACATACATAGAAAGAGCGGCTCTATGAATCGGTCCCGATCTGCTTTTGGTCTGCTTTTGCTGTTTATTATCTTTAGCCTGTTCCTAAACCAGGTCAGACCAGCAGTCGGTCAAACCGCATCACCGCTTGGGACAACGATCCTTATTGTTGATAAGAGACAGGCAGACCAGTTCAAAAAAACTGGTCTGCTGCCGGTTCATCAAATCGATTACGGCTCCTATCTCTGGATGGAATTTTCACCATCCGACAGTCAACAAGCCAGGAATATGGGGGTGACCGCTCAAGAGATTGAAAACCCATTCTTGCTCACCCTGGGTGGGCAAACCTTTGATCCAACTGAAAGTCCTAATGAGCTTCAAGGTAATCAACTGAGCCAACAAAGGCAGGGACCGGACTTCCATTTAATTCAGATGATTGGGCCAACCCTGGACCCCTGGCTGGAAACACTCCAAAACAATGGGCTGCAAATCGTTCAATATATCCATCCGTACACCTATGTCGTGTGGGGGGAAACCAATGTCGTACAACAAATGCGAAAGCTGGAATTTGTTCGCTGGGTTGGACCATTTTTACCCGAATACCGCCTGCTGCCAGAAAACAATCTTCTCTCCGGCCAAACGGCGGAGGTTCAGGCGGTTGTTTACCAGGGTGCAGATCGGACCGCAATCGAAAATGAGCTGCGCGGTTTAGGCCGCATAAAAAAGAAAGAGAAACTGGACCCAACCTTTGAAGTTGTCCGGATGGAAATATCCGGAAAAAATCTTGCGGCTGCAGCACAAATCCCGGGAATTTACAGCATCCAGCCCATCCGCACTGACGGTGGGCTGCGCGGCGAAATTTCTAATCAGGTCAACGCTGGAAATATTTCAATAAATAATCTGGCGTACCCAGGCTATCAAACCTGGCTTAATACCCTGGGATTAAGCGGCAGCGGAGTTACGATTGCCAATGTGGATTCGGGAATTGATCAAAATCACCCGGATTTAGCCAACCGGATATTACCTTGCAGCGGAACAACTTGCGGTAACAATGCCAGCAGCAGCCACGGCACACACACGGCCGGAATTATGGCAGCCGACGGAACCTCAGGCGTCAAAGATAGCAGCAGTTTCTTGCGCGGACAGGGAGTAGCTCCCGGCGCATCGTTAATCGAACAGCTTTATTCACCATATTACACCTATACCAATGGCATGCTGTTGCTCATGTCAGAATCTGTTCGGAATGGCGCAGTCATTTCGGGTAATAGTTGGGGACCGTCCTCCACCGCCAAAGGTTACGACAATGACACCCGCCAGGTAGATATTGGTGTGCGTGATGCCGATCCAGAACAGCCAGGCAATCAGCCCCTGATGGTTGTGGTTTCCATAATGAATGGATATGGTGGTGTTTCAACACAAGGTACACCCGATGAAGCGAAAAATGCGTTCACCATTGGCTCAACCAAACTACAGCCGTCATCTGGTGCACAATACACTGATATTAATAACATCTCCTCAAATTCAGGGCACGGTCCTGCCCTGGATGGACGCAATATCCCACACATGGTGGCTCCGGGGTGTTCAATCGATTCAACTTCGCTCTCTTCGTCCTATGAAATGAAATGCGGGACCAGCATGGCCTCTCCCCAGGTATCCGGTGCATCTGCGCTGTTTTTTGAATACTACCGCAAATTATTTGGCCTGGACCCGAGCCCGGCACTGGTCAAGGCGGCTTTCTTAGCCGCTGCACATGACCTTGCAGGCAACCAGGATGCTGATGGCGTTACCTTAGGACATCCGTTTGACAGCAAACAAGGCTGGGGTAGGTTAAATCTTGCCGGGGTACTTGATCCAGGCGCACAGACACTTTATTTTGATAACCCTGTGGTTTTTGACCAGAGTGGTGAAGATTGGCAGCGTACTTTTTATCCTGCCGATTCAAATCAACCGGTTAAATTAATGCTCGTTTGGACGGACGCTCCTGGGCATGGCTTGGGAGGCAGCACGCCTGCATGGAATAATAACTTGGACTTAATAGTTACCCGGGCTGGACAAACCTACCACGGCAATGCATTTGGTACCAGCGGCTGGTCAACAACCGACGGAACTGCGGACCCAAAGAACAACACAGAAGGGATCTTCTTTAATGGCGGAAGTGCTGATAATTTCACAGTGCAAGTCCTGGGAACAAACATTGCTTCAGACGGCATTCCCAATCAAGGCGATCTGACCGATCAGGATTTTGCGTTGGTATGTTCAAATTGCAGCGAACAACCGGATTTCACCTTACAAATAGAGACACCGCTTGATATTTGTGCCCCAAACAATGGCACTACCAATATTTCAGCCGGATCGATCGCAGGATTTTCTGCCCCGGTGGAGCTTACGGTTTCCACGCTTCCTGAAGGTGCAAACGGGGAGTTTACGCCCAATCCAGTTAATCCACCCGGATCAGCTCAATTAACGATCACTGGCAGCGGCGGCCTTGCCTCAGGCAATTATCCCCTGATCGTTACTGGAACTTCAGGCGGGATAAATCACTCAACCCCATTTGAATTGGGGATCTTTGACCAGCTTCCAGCAATACCGCTATTATCTCAACCTGCCAACCTCGCCGCAGGCCAACCCGTTCAACCCACCTTACTTTGGAATGCAAGCGGTCAGGCTCGATCCTATACACTACAAATTGCTCTGGACGCTTCTTTTTCGAACCTGGTCATTGAAAAAAGTAATTTGACCAGTACTTCGTACACCCTGGAAACTGCACTCACCACGAACACCAAATATTATTGGCGGGTAAAAGCCAATAATGTTTGCGGAGAAAGTTCCTTTTCAACAACCTATCAATTTTCCACCCTGGCAGCTCCCGGCGACTGCCCCGTCGATACAACACCCATCATTTTATACGAAGCCGGATTTGAAAACAACACCGGTGGTTTGAGCCATTCCGGCACACTGGATTCGTGGATAAGAACGGATGAATTTGGATATCTTTCCACTTATTCCTTCCATGCCGACGATCCTTCGGCTGTCAGCGATCAACGGCTGCAGTCTCCGCCTATCCGCCTGCCATCCAATTCGCTTTCTCCAATCAGTTTAAATTTTTACCAAAGGCATTATTTTGAAGGCAATACAAACTATTGCTTTGATGGGGGGCTGCTGCAATACAGTTTGGATGACGGGGCGACCTGGATTAGCTTCACAAACACAGATATTCTAGAAAATCCCTACAATGGGACGGTTGCTAATGGTTTCTCCAATCCATTGAGCGGATTGGCCGCATGGTGCGGCGACCAGGATTGGAGAAACACCCTGATCGACTTAAGCAGCCTGGCTGGTCATACCGTGCAGTTCCGTTTTCGCTTTGGCTCCGATGGTGTTGCCGGAGATGAAGGCTGGTCGATTGACGATGTCAAAGTCCAGGCCTGCCAGGCTCCCTCACCTGCGGAAATCACCGTAACCCCGCCAACCGATTCTCAGACCGGTTTACCCGGCTCAACAATCACTTATACTCTTCAAATTACCAACCAAAGCGGTGCTCCGGATCAATTTTTCATTTCCATTTCTGGAAATCAATGGGAATCAGTCCTTTCCGACACATCCATAGCGGTTGGGGCTGGTGAAACACAGGCTGTAAGCGTTCTGGTGACCATCCCGAACACAGCAAGTGGGCAAGCCGTTGATTCATCCGTGGTAACCATTACATCGAATAATAATCCAGCCATATCCACCGCAGCAGCGCTTGTCACAACCGGGCAAATCGTCCAATCATATACACTTACCAGTCCACTGCAAAATAGTGCGATATATCCAGGGAAAATTGCTATTTATGCATTAACGGTGAACAATACCGGCAATATCCAGGAGACTTTTCATGCCAAATTCTTCTCATCTTTGGGCTGGACTGTAACATCTCTTCCTGACCGTTTCATAGTCGAGCCTGCCCAATCCAAAGAGATCGCAGTGACAGTTTCAGCGCCTTATAACAGCCCGGAAAATCAAATAGACACATCCACCGCACAAATCACACTGGAAAATGGCGTGAACGATTTTCAGAGTTTACAATTCCTGACCACGATAAAATATTACAAGTTGATTCTGTTTCCGGTCTATCGCTAACAGGTTTACCAACCAGATCACACCGAAAACTCGGAAATTATCAGTCAGAGAATTATCGATTGCTTACACCAGCACATCAATGACCAGGGCCAGGAAAATGAAGGCCAGGTACATACTGGAATAGCGGTACATTCTATAGGCTACCAAATTGCCCTCTTTGCGTAACACATTCCAGGCCGCATAAATCAGCCACAGCCCCAAAACAACCGCAGACACCAAAAATACACTGCCAGCCAAATTTAATATCGGCATGAGCAAAGTTAAGGCAACCAATTCGATGGTGTACACAAAAATTTGTACCCTCGTTTCCTTTTCACCTCGCACAACCGGCAGCATTGGAACCCCAGCCCGGGCATAGTCTTTGCTGCGAATCAGCGCTAACGCCCAAAAATGAGGGGGTGTCCACATGAAAATAATTGCAAATAAGAACAACGATGGGATGTTCAGGCTGCCAGAAGCCGCCGCCCACCCGACCAACGGCGGAATCGCTCCAGCCCCACCGCCAATAACGATATTTTGCACTGTGGCATGTTTTAACCAGACGGAATATAACAAAACATAATAAACCATCCCAGCCAAGGAAAGCACTGCGGCCAACAAATTGACAAACCCGGCTAACAAGAAGAAGCTCAACAAACAGGCAGCCAAGCCGTAAGCCAACGCTTCTGCGGGTGTCAATTTTCCAGAAGGCAGCGGCCGCCGGGCTGTTCGCTGCATGTGCTTATCGAGCTCTCTGTCAATATATTGGTTTAATGCGCTGGAACCGCCAGCCGCCAACGCCCCACCCAAAAGTGTCCAGAAGGTTAATGATAAACCAGGAATTTGTTTACCGCCTACCACCATTCCAGCATACGTGGTGACCAAAAGGAGTAAAACAATCACCGGCTTATTGAGTGCAAAAAAGGCTTTAATCCGCTCGCGTGCTGCTGGTCGAATTTCCAATGCCTCATTACGTTCATCCTCTATCGTCCTGCCTGAAAAACCCGCACTAAAAACCAACAGGACAGCCACGACCCAAAGTCCAGCCGCGCTGGCTGCGTGCAGCCCAACCAAATCCAACGGGAAACCCTGGCTCACTTTTAAGGCCCCAATCAAGGCTTGCCCAACAAATAATACACCCGCCGCTGTCGCAGCCGGTAAAGTTACGCGTTGGCTGCGCTGTGTTCGCCAGGCAGCACCAAAAATCAAGAGAAACCAAAATCCAGTGACTAATGTCAAAACTCGATGGCTAAAAGCCAACCAACCTGCCCCAGTTTGCGGAAAACCACCAGAGCATAACGGCCATCCCGGGCATGCTGCCCCTGCTTGCGAACCGTTGACCCATGCACCGGAAACCATCAGCACAAACAGCAAAACTGCGCCTGCAATCACCAGGCGGGTAAAAGGTGCTTGAATGTCAAACCGTACTTTATTTTGATCATCCGCGCGAACAAGATAAGCAGCTAACACACTGACTGTACCCAACCCTAACGCTGCCAACGCCAAAATCAAATGGGCTAACGAGAGCCATTGAGCCTGAGAAACAATTGTAAATCCACCACCTAACAGGATTTGTATCCCCATCATTAGGCTGGCAAGCACCATAGGACGTACCAAACAGGGCTGTTTACCTAGATATTTCACTCCCATCCCCGCTGCTGCTAGAGTCAATATCGTGGCAATCCCTGCCAGAATCCGGTGAATGATTTGTACCCGGGCAGCCCACTCTTCCGGAAAAGCCAGCTGACCGTAGCAAGTCGGCCAGTCCGGACAGGTTTGCGCTCCACCATTGAAACGGCTAACATAGCCTAACAGGACTAACAAAAAGATTCCAATGGCAGCTGCTAAAGCCAACCCCCGAAATGTTTTCAACGAATTCTTCATCATCCTATCCATCCTCCCCAACCAGGCCAGACTTCGATTCCGCCACAACAAAATCCTCATCCTCCAGGATTTCAGATCGTGTCAACTGGCGGCGGACGAAAAATGGGTAACCCAAACCCAGAATCAGTGCAAAAGTAAACCATTGTAAGGCATAGCCCATGTGCGGGCCTTCCGTAATTTCGATCTCCGGCAGGCTGCGATACGGCAGACTGGTCCAGGCAGGATCCGGAGCTTGCTGGAGATATACCGGCAGCAGTTCGCCATCCACCTGGGTTTGAATGCGGGTTAAATTGACAATGTTCCAGGCATCCAGGCGAGTTTCTCCGGGGGCAAGCGTTGGATCAGGCACACCGCCAAAATCCGGCTTATCCTGAGGCCGGCGCAGCATTCCCTTAACCACTACCAATCCTGGTTCTTGAAATGCTTTTCTCAGTTCCGGTTGTGCCTGATCAAAAGGAATCCAACCTCGATCAACCAGGATTTTCCAATCGGTTCCCTCAATTACCAACGGAGTGAATACCCGAAATCCCAACTGATCTTTCCAGACCTGGTTTCGGATTAATATCTCCTGGCTGTGATCATAAGACCCAACCACAACCGCACTGCGGTATTCCATATCAAATAACTGGTTGACAGGTTGTTCTTTATTTAAATCGAGCACAGAAGCCGCCATTTGGGCAGTTACGCGTGCATTAAAAGCCCTCCGCCACTCCAAACGATCCAATTGCCAGATGCCCAGGCGAATCAAAACACCCAAACCAGCAAGCACCAACAGGGTGGTCAAGATCCAGCGAAAAGATAAAAGCTGCTTCACATTCATAAAATTTAGACCGCCTTCAACGATGAGTCGAAATTCTGCGGTAACGGGATTGCCACAACCATATAGAGCCAGATCAAGATCCAGGTTGGCAGCCCAACCGCCAGAATGCCTTGTATCCGGTCAGAGGGTTTTACCCGCGATTGAACATCGACACCCAACATTTGTCCTGGTGAAAATGTACAGGCCATGCTGTATTGGTTTGGGCGGTCCAGAACCAATTTTCCGCTGGTTCCCGGTGGAACCCAGATTGGGCCTAACTGGTGCGCAGCAGTATCCTGGTTGACAACCATCAGGGTATCCCCTTCAGTAAATACCATCTCGGGCAGCCCAGGACCGGGTAAACCAGCCTGGATATTTGCGGCTGTTCCATCCGGAATAATGATCTCGATCACCTGCGGATCACGATCCACTTTCTTTTGGGTAAGCTGGTACATCCCCTCGCTGACCAAAACTGCGAACGCAGCCCCAATCAACAAGGCCACCAAAAGCCGCATGAGAACAGCACGCACCGTAGGGTTCATATTAACCTTCTTTGAGCAAGGCACGCAGATCGGAAACAATATCGTCGACCGGAGTGCCGTACACATAGGTCAAACGCATATTCCCCTGCTGATCAATCAAATATGTCCGAGCTGAATGATCCACCAGGTATCCTGTAGCAGAATTAGCCTGATTAATCTGCCGGAAGACTCCGTAACCAGACCAAACTTTTGCCAATTGATCATCACTACCCGACAGACCAATAAAATCAGGGTGAAATGCCGAGACATATTCCGCCATTCTTTCAGGCGAATCACGCTGTGGATCTACCGTAATGAACAATACCTGAACGTTTTCAGCTTTTGGGCCTAATTCCTCAAACACATTTTTCATTTCGGCTAATGTGATTGGACACACATCCGGACAGGTAGTGTAACCAAAGAATATCAACACCAGTTTGCCCTGGAAATCAGAAAGGGACACCTCTTTTCCGCCGGCAGCCTGCAAAATAATTTCTGGAGCCGGTTGAGCTGGTTCAATGAGCGAACCGCGGAAGGTATAAGGCCGGGTAAAGGCCAATCCACCGACCAACAGCAGCCCAATAAGCAATCCCACCCCAATCCAATAAGCTTTCTGGCGCATTTTCACTCCCGTTTTAATGGGTCCCGATCAAATACAAAGCCGGGTAGAAGAAAATCCAAACAACATCAACAAAGTGCCAGTAGTTGGCAGCAGCTTCCACAGCCCAGTGGCGTTCAGGTGAATAATGTCCCTTCAATCCATTGCGAAAAACAATGAACAGGAAAATCACCCCGGTCAGGACGTGGAACGCATGCATACCGGTCATCATGTAAAATACAGCACCTTCAGCGCCATCGGCAGGGCCAAATGGAGCCAACTGCCATTCAAAGCCGACCACACCGACCAAAAAGACAATGCCCAACAGCATGGTGATGAACGTGGAGGTTAAAAAGCCTTTGCGGTTCCCCAATGAGATTTGGGTTTCAGCCCGGTTCATGAAGAACGAGCTGATTAACAGCACAGAGGTAACAATTAAACCCAGGCTCTGCTCAAGCTCAGGGCGTTTGCCACCCAACAAATAGAAGCGAGTGACCAGCAAAGCCCCAAACACAAAAGCATCCGAGACTAAAAACAGCCACAACCCAAGCCGGTTGGTTCCTAACCGGTGGCGATATGTTTCCAAGGTGGATTCATGCGTGCTCATTAATGACCTCCCTCATCCGATTGAAACAACCGGCCAAGATGCATAAAATACTGGATAACCGCGGCAGCCTTGAGCAGGGCAATTACCCATAAAAACACCGCAGCAGCCTCAATCGTCCCCAGGTAATATTCAACCGCAGTTAATACAGCCAGAACAACAAACACCACCACACCACGGTTCAATTCAGATTTATTTTCCGATTTCACATTTGGTTCCTTCATTTTCATTTCCTCCAGCATTCTCAGTCACCCGGCTGCTGCGGGACGGTTTCAACATATTTGGAGCCTTTCAGACCGTAGTCATAAGGATCACCAACTACCTGGAATGGTTTGGCATAGTTG
>JAJUJY010000231.1 GCA_029265085.1 Chloroflexota bacterium | reverse complement strand
GGGATAAGAAACAGCCTGAATGAAGTGGTAGGTGAATTATTTTGCAATGGGTAGCGGCAAAATAATTCACCTTTTTTATATTGCTTAAATTGGGGCGATGCTATAATCAATTTTGTTTATTGATGGGGAAATTGAGAAAATAACCAGGTAGTGTTTCAAATTATCATACCGGAAACAGGCGGATACGCTGCGTTTTCTCTGTATTTTTAATTTGCAGTATATTAATAGTTGGGTGGTTAATCTTCGGTCAAACATTCAGGATAACAAAAAAATGAGTGCAAAATATAATATATACCGAATCAAAAAAGAACTTGAGCAAGAACTAATTGCTAAAGTTACATCGGACTCTGTGGGTTTGGACTTAGTAAGAGAAAAAGAAGTTGATAACTTTCGCTTAAGTTTCTATTTTTCTACTAAGCCCGATGAAGTTGAGATTTGGTGGATAAATGTGTACAGCGATTTTTTCGGAGAAACAGAAAAAAAATCTAAAAACAAACTTTATTTTGGTCTTTTGCTTATCTCAAATCAAGAATTATGTTATGCGATAAGTCTTGGAAAAACTCATTTTTACCTCAAAGATTATTGCGATACTGATTTTGGGCTGGAACTTGCGCAAAGGATTGCCGACGAAAAAGATTTCCGCATCAAAAACTCAAAATTTTATAATAGTCTAAAAAGCAAGACTATTACGATGTACCAAAAAGGAAGCATGTTGGAATATGATAGTGGTGAATCAATGCACTATCTGAAGGCAAAAACGATTGATGAGCAATTATGGGGAAAAGTAGCAAGTTTTGGAAATTCTGCACAATTTACACTACCGATTGCCCCAGTAGAATTACCAGCAATCATAAGAAATATTGAAAATGAGTTAGCAAATCCAGTGAGATTTGAAATTCCCAAAGCGGATGAAATCCGTGATACTCAAAAAATTCAAGAATTAGACAAAAAATTGGCACAGGCAATTATGGCATCTGTAGATTCATCAACTTTGAATATTGATGAATTAATAGTTTCGGGTGTCGACTTTGTATTTTCTGATAGAAATGAACATAAATTATTTGTCAAAGGTAATTCTGATATTCAAGGTGAAGTAGGCGAAATCACTATACAAAAATTGGTTCACTTTGTGAAAGAGAATGAAATTGATTTAAGTCAAAATTTGAACGATATTTGGATATATCTACATAATGAGTTTGGGCGTGGACACTCTCAACCTGTGAAAACGGTTTTGGATTACATAGAAGAACGTGAAAGATTTTGTTTAATAAATGGCAAATGGCACAAATTTAATCAGTCCTACTTAAAATTTTTAATGACGCAAGTTGATTCAATCTCTTATGAATATAATCATCAGTGGGATGTAACCGTAGGAACTAAAGAAGGGAATTTTAACACAGCAAGAGTGAGTGAAGATTACATAAACTTAGATAAAAAACTCACTACTTTGGATGGTAAGTACAGTTGGGAAAAGATGGATTTATACAAAGACGGCACTTTGTATTTTGTAAAAATTGGTGTTCCTCAAAAACTCGGATATGTTATTGACCAAGCGGTGAACACTGTAAAGATTTTGCAGCAACATGATAATATCTTGATAATTGACAACCAAGAACGCCAAGTGAAAAAGATATGTCTATGGATAATTGTTGACAGAAAAACAAAAATTCAAAAATTGTCCGAATTTGATTCAATGATTTTCCATATGAAATTAATTGATTGGAAAAAAGCCGTTGATAATGCTGGTTACATACCAGTAATACGGTTGAACTACGTTATATAAGCTACCTAACAAAGCATGGTGCATCCTGAAAAACATCATTTGCTCACTGGTGCAAGCCAAGTCCTGATAAGGGTCAGGCCGTCTGGCGATTGGAATGGAGCGGGAAGTTGCTAATGTGGGGGTAGTGAAGAAGAGTAATGATTTTCCAGGCAAGGAATCAAGCTTTTGGTTGATAAAATAACTGGTTGTAGGTAGCAGGTTTGTACAACGAAACGGCAAAACAATTAATCGCTGTAGTCCTTGCTTGTTCATAAATGTTAATTTCATTGTTAAATTGTCTGGATTTTTTTGTGACCAAATAAATTATTGGATTATTTTTAATGCAAACTATAATGAAGTGTGTAATAATGTGTATTCTCGATTTCCAAAACCACGAAAGGAGTTCACCGTGAATTATAAAAAAGAAAAAGAACTTCAAGTGGAATTAACAAGTAGAGATTTGGGTGTCCTCGACTATTCAACTTTATTTATTCGGAGAGAAGTAGCAGTTGGTGAATGCATTCCCGATATCGTTATGGTTGGTATGCCAAATAACTCGGCAAAAATTATTTATCCAAGAAAAATTACGAGCCGGCATATTTTTATTTTATGGCTAATAAAGCAATCTAAACGAATAACTCCAGTTGAAATTGCCGAAAAAAGTTATCAACGGTTAAGTAAAGTAAACCAAATAGTTGATGATTTGGTTAGTTCCGGGACTGTACTCAAGAATGAAATTGGCGAACTTTGGGTGCAAGAAACAATAGCTTCTCTACAGACAGAAGTTATTGCGATTGAAGCGAAATTATCCAATTGGTGTCAAGCATTCGAGCAAGCAAAAAGATACCAAGGATTTGCAGATAAAGTAATTGTAGCAATGGATGCGGAAAAAGCACCAAGGAGGAAAGAGATTTTAGAGAAGTTTGAAGAACAAAATATTGGCCTCTGTGCGGTTTCTCCAGATTCTCTAGAATGGTTAGTTTATCCCCAATATGAATATGTTGAAAGCTTCGAGAAGGAGTATATTGTTTCGTCTGCGCTTTCTCCATCTACTCATACACTTTGGGAACGGCGGTAATTGATAAAAGCATCTTTCCAGGCGTAAACATGGTCAACTCTTGTTTTTGAAGGTTTTGGTAAGACTTCTTTAACTTTTTGTGCAAGATCCACAGCATCAGTAAGCCATTTTTCTACAAAATCAAGTCTTTTAGTTCCTGTGTACTGATTATGCAACTTTTCTGTCTGGATGACCGAAAGTTCGTAATGCTCTATGGCCGCAGATACATTCGATTTGGCGTAACGCCAATCGACAATCTGACTAACCGGTACTCGATTTATTACTCCCCTGAAGAGGTTTTCTGATGCTGGGGTAATATCTTTTATTCTGTTTATCAGTCCAGCATTCACAAGTAATTCAAACTCGGATTCTAAACTTATATCAGCTGCTAATGGATAAGACCAATAACTTGGCCATGAAATTGCAGTAGTTGGTTTCGGTATATCTCCAAGCCGAAATCGTACTAAACTTTTATACCAATCGCTTGCCCAGGCCTCTGCGCCTGCTGATTCCAAAGCTAAACCAAAAGGTCCAAAGAAATTGGTTATTACACGTAATTGACAGACTTTTGCAAACATATGAGTAATATATAGAGCCGACTCCAGGGTTCGGCTATTTGATATATAACGCATGTCTTGTCTTTCATTTCCCTGTTCAATAAGGAAATAAACTCCGTCTATTTCACGAGCACTTACGGAATCGAGAATTAATTGAATGAGTTGATTAGAAGATGGATCTTGTAATCGTAAACACGAATCGGCTAAAATTACTGTAGCAAATATCGGAATTTTAATATTGGCTGACCGAATATATTCAAGCCCCAAATCTAACCACATAAGTTCTAGACCATAATCAGTACTAAAATCAAAAGTGAGCGGACTTGGTAAAATAATTCCACTACAACCAAGAGTGCTTTGAAAATTAATACATTCTTTAACCATCTCGCGGACTAAGACTGGGTCGCTAGGTGCTTCTCCTAACCAGGAATCAAGTATCGACTTTTTAGCATTTTCTTTCCATTGCCTTTGATTTATTTCTTTACTCTCAAATTCCTGTACGTTTTTTGCGCCAAACCAGGGATAGCTTGATAATTTCACGCAGTCATCGCTACATTCATAAGCGTTTATCGATGACATATAAAGTTGTGGGTCAAAAAATCGATTTGCGAGAAAAGGCACTTTTCCAATTTTTCTGCGTTCTAATGTGTGTTTGGCGATTTTACTTCCAAGCAATATTCCGCCTTCGGGATTTACTCCTGGAGGAAATGAAAACTTATAGCCCAAATTGATTAGAAAAGACATGTTAATTATCCTCCTTTTGAAATTTTGAAAATGCAGATATCAAATCTTCTGGTTTTGGCCTTCGCGTTGGTTCCGGATTTAGCATCGAACGAAGGTAATTGGAGTATTCCCAAGAATGTAATGGCTCAGGGAGTGCCTGATGAAGATTTAACGCAAACAGTCTAAGTTGGTCTCCCTGGCTTGGATGATGCTGGACAGCGCATTCAACGGCTAAAACACCCAATGAAAAGATATCTGATTTACAGGTTAACTGTCTGATAGTTTTTGTTTGTTCTGGTGACAGATACCCATAAGTTCCCCAAGTGCTTCCAATGGCTGTCAAAGATGTTTCGTCTAGGTGCCGGGCTACACCCAAATCGATTAGGCAAGCTCGGCCATTCTCTCTTATCAATATATTACTTGGTTTTATATCTCTATGAACAATCCTTTGATTCCACATAGAATGTATGGCTTTAGAAATGTCGTATATTATTTTTCCCAATTCGTCAAAGGAAATTGGACGCTGTTTGTATAATTTGTCTAAACTTGTTCCATCTATAAGCTCTGTTGCTACAACAGGTAATTGATACTCGAAAACATTGATATTGCCGTACCATAACATTTTTACGACTGTATCGCAGTTTAATGTCTTTAATGCGGCCACTTCTCGATCTATACGTTGTTGCAGTTGTCCAGGAAAATAGACTTTAATTGCAGCGTCGGTATTATAAAATTTTCCTCGATACACTACACCTTGGCCACCGATATCTAAAATGCAATGTGGTGTTATAAAATCAGGAAATAGACACTTAATGTTTTCCAACTCCTTGAGCCATACTTTAATTTCAGTTTGCCCCATTTGTTGCATATAGCCTCCAGTTAGTTGTGAATTTTTGAAATAACCCCATCAAATTCTTGCCCTTTTGGCATAACAAACAAGCACTTTCCACCACTTCGCTTTGCCCATACTTCTCCGATGGTCCGTTTCTCTCTGGAATCATCGTTGCTCCAGCGGTCTTCGCCCTTGTACTCAACTACCAGGAAGCGTCCGTCATTGAGCTGGCAAACAAAATCTGGATAAAACTTGTCGGTATGGGTTTGCAGCCAAAAGGAATGGTGAGGCCGGCGTTCCAAGTTGCGTACCCAGACTTTGACCTCGGGCTGACTATCCAGGAATACTGCGCAATTGAACTCTTCGCCATGATCTTCTAAATCACCGACCTGGGTGTAATAGTGCTTCTTGAATGGGTACCCACCGCGATAGAGGGTGTTGTAGGGGTAGGCTTCACGGGGATATGTGAAGCACTTTTCTGGGTGAACTTCCAACGGTGTCTGACTGTCGGGCAGCAAAATCAGGTTATAGGCTTGCTTGCGTGCTTCCAGCCGGTGGGCTTGGATTTTGACTGCCACGGTATCGCGTAGATGGAACTTGTCGGTCACGAGCTGATCCAGTGTGAAGCTGCGTTCACCTAATAGTTGCATTACCAGGTGGGTGAGGAATGCATTCGACTCGCTGAAGGTGATGTCTGGATGTGGGATGGCACGGTCAAGCCAATAGACTAGCTCAGG
>JAJUJY010000011.1 GCA_029265085.1 Chloroflexota bacterium | reverse complement strand
GGGCGCAGATGCCTGCCCGGGTGATATTTACCTTTCGATTGAAGGAGTTCCCGTGAAATTCCAGAAAATTTGCGTTCTTGGCCTGGGGTATATTGGCCTGCCCACTGCCAGTACTTTTGCGACCTCTGGTATGCGGGTGATCGGTGTGGACGTTAACCCGCAGGTTGTCAGCTCACTGCAAAATGGACAACTGCATATCTATGAACCGGGTCTGCGGACGCTGGTTCAGGCTGCGCTGCGGTCTGGAAACCTGTCTATTTGCCAGGAACCCGAACCAGCCGACGCTTTTGTTATTGCCGTGCCGACCCCGTTTTATGAGGATAAACGAGCAGATTTGCGCTTTGTGGTCTCGGCAACCGAATCCATTGTGCCGCATTTGCGCAAGGGAAATCTGGTGGTGTTGGAATCCACTTCCCCGCCGTTGACGACCCTGGATGTGGTTGCCCCCATTCTGGAACGGTCCGGTTTGAAGGCTGGTGAAGATTTTTATCTGGCGTATTCCCCGGAACGGGTGCTGCCTGGCCAGATTTTGCGTGAGTTGATCGAGAATGCCCGCGTGATTGGCGGTGTGGATGCCGCTTCGGCGGAGGCTGGCCGGGATTTATATGCTACTTTTGTGCGCGGTGAGATCATTATGACCAATGCCACCACGGCTGAGATGGTCAAATTGATGGAAAACACCTACCGCGATGTGAATATTGCCATTGCCAATGAATTTTCCCGTTTGGCAGAACGCTTTGGGGTGGATGTGTGGGAAGCCATCAGCCTGGCAAACCGCCACCCGCGGGTGAATATTTTGCGCCCGGGTCCGGGAGTTGGCGGGCACTGCATCAGTGTCGATCCGTGGTTCCTGGTGGAAGCGGCTCCTGACCTGGCTACCCTGATTCGTACAGCCCGGCAGGTGAATGATTCTCAACCGCATTTCGTGGTTGAGATGGTCCGGCAGGCGTTGGGCGATTTGAAAGGCCGTAAAGTAGCTGCCCTGGGGCTGGCCTATAAACCTGACGTAGATGATCTCCGTGAAAGCCCGGCAATTGAGGTGGCTTACCTTTTGCAGCAGGCTGGTGCAGACGTGCGTGCCTTCGATCCTTTTAAGCCAGATTTTACCTATCCTGGTTTGAATGTCGTTCAATCCCTGGAAGCTGCCCTGGACGGTGCAGAATTGCTGCTGCTGTTGGTGGGGCATACCCAATTACGTGAACTGGACCCGCAGGAATTGACCCGGCAAACACCGGCACGTATTGCGGTGGACACAGTGAATGGGTGGAATGGTGATGCCTGGGTAAAAGCAGGCTTTAGCATGAAACGATTGGGGGTTGGTTCACGCTCATGACGAAATCCATCAAGGTGTTATCCGTTTTTGGCACCCGGCCAGAGGCGGTTAAAATGGCGCCGGTGGTTTGGGCGTTAAGGAAAACACCGGGAATTGAATCGCGCGTGGTAGTTACAGCACAACATCGGCAAATGCTGGACCAGGTGCTCAACCTGTTTGATATCACCCCGGATATTGATTTGAATTTAATGCGTCCTAACCAGACCCTGGCACAAATCACCGCGGATATCCTGACGCACCTGGACCCGGTTTTGCGTGCTGAAGCGCCGGATTGGGTGTTGGTGCAGGGGGATACCACCACGGTGATGACAACCGCCCTGCTGTGTTATTACAACCGTATCAAGGTGGGGCATGTGGAAGCCGGTCTGCGTACGGGCGATAAGTGGCAGCCTTTCCCGGAGGAAATCAACCGCCGGATTGCGGGAGTGACGGCTGATTTGCATTTTGCCCCCACTGAGTACAGCCGCCAAAACTTGCTCAAAGAAGGGATTCCGGATTGGCGCATCATCCTGACCGGTAATACGGTGATTGATGCCCTGCGCACGATCTCAAATTTACCGGCTCCGCGTGAGGTGACCGAACTGCTGGAAAAGCAGAACATTCATCCCGGTGGGAAAGAATTGGTGTTGGTGACAGCTCACCGGCGAGAGAATTTTGGCCAGCCGATTGAAAATATTTGCCAGGCTTTGCGCCGGTTGGCGGAGGCTTATGCGGACCGGATCCACCTGGTGTACCCGGTTCACCTGAACCCGAATATTCAAGAGCCGGTGTACCGCCTGCTGGGTGGGGTTAATAATATTACCCTGATGCCTCCCCAAGAATATTTGCAGTTGGTCCATTTGCAGCGCAGCGCGGTTTTGGTGCTGACCGATTCGGGCGGCATCCAGGAAGAGGCCACCGGATTGGGTAAGCCGACTCTGGTGCTGCGCGAGGTAACCGAACGTCCCGAGGGTGTGCATGCCGGGGTTTTGAAACTGGTAGGCACCGATCCGGATGGCATCTTTAACGAAGCCAGCCGCATATTGGAAGATCGGGCTGCTTACGAGGCCATGGCGCATGCGGCCAACCCCTTTGGAGACGGCCACGCCGCCGAGCGGATTGCTCAAGCGCTGCTGGATTTTAAAGAGCATTGAGATGAAAACCGCAAAAGATTATGGTGTACCGGCGCGGGCAATTTGTTTGCTGCCTAACCTGTCAGGGTTGGGCGGACCGGCTTCATTCTTTGCTCGTTTTTCTGCCGGGCTGCGCGCTCGCGGGTTTGATCCGCATTCCAACCCGGCTGACCCGGACTGCAAGGTCATTTTGGTAATTGCCGGGACCAAGCGGTTAGATTTGCTGTGGTCTGCTAAACAGCGCGGCATTCGCATTGTGCAGCGATTGGATGGAATGAATTGGGTGCACCGTAAGCGCGATACCGGTTTGCGCCACTACCTGCGCTCAGAGTACGGCAACTGGTCGCTTTCCACCATCCGGCGGCATTTTGCGGACCGGATTGTTTATCAAAGCCGCTTTTCACAAGAATGGTGGGAGCGGGTTTACGGCCCGATCCGCGCCAATGTGCGGGTGGTGTATAATGCGGTGGACTTAAATGCCTGTACGCCTGAGGGACCCCACGAGCGCCCTTATGAGCATATTCGTATTATGGTTGTGGAGGGGCATTTCGGCGGTGGTTTGGACTTGGGGCTAGCCAATGCCGCACAACTTGCGCGCATGCTGCAGGAACGCAGTGGGCAGCGGGTGGAGTTGGTGGTTGCCGGAGATGTGCCGCCGGAGGTTCGTGAACGATTGGAGCGACAGGAACCAAAAGTGTGGTTCCATTGGGCAGGCGTGGTCAAACGGGAGCAAATTCCCTACCTGGACCGCTCAGCGCACCTGTTCTTCTCCGCAGAAGTGAATGCGCCCTGCCCGAATTCAGTGATTGAGGCGCTGGCCTGTGGTACCCCCGTGATTGCATTTGCAACGGGTTCGCTGCCGGAGTTAGTGGCTGGCGAGGCTGGCAAGGTGGTGCCGTATGGGGCTGATCCGTGGAACCTGGAAGCGCCGGTACTGGCGCCGTTGGTGGAAGCGGCCGATAGCATGCTGGCAAACCTGGAATATTACCAGCAAAATGCGCGTGCTCGCGCAGTGGAGCATTTTGGGCTGGATGATATGACAGAGAAATACCTGGCCGCACTGCTGGGACCTGTTGAATAATTTCCTGATTTTTTCTAAAAAGTAATGGATTAGAAATAAAAAACGCCCCTGTTGCTGATCAAGCACAGGGGCGTTTGGATGGGCGTTGGATTAAAAATCGCGTAATAGAATGGTTTGCGGACCGCGGCTGATTTCCCAAGGATAAACGATATGCGCGTCCGTAATGGCTGCGTAATAATCCGGGCGAACGGTGCCAAACAGGCTGCGGTATGGATTGAAATGCAGTACGCACGTGTATGGTACCCCGGCAGCCCCGGTAATACGGTTTTTTACAGCTGTGATGGTACGCCCTGACCCCCATACATCATCGACGATCAGGATTCGCCTTCCGCGCAAAATCGTTTCATCCGGAAACTGGATAAATTTTGGCCATGCCAGTAAGCGTGTCTTTTCACGCTCTTTTTCCATTTCAATTTCAGCGGGGAAATCTACCGAAGCAGTTAAGATCGTGTCCATTTTTAAGGCTTCGGCCAACATGCCCCCAGGAATAATTCCACCGTGGGTAATCATGACCATGGCTTCAAATTCGGTCTCAAATTGAGGAATTAAATGGTCAATCAGTTTGTCAACATCGTTCCAGGTTAATACTTCACGCCGCATGGGCACGGATCCTTTAATCGATAAGATAGAATATCAATATTAAATTATAGCAGGTTTGTTGAACGGATTATGCAATTTGTTTAATATTGCACCTTATTTCGTCCAGTTTGCTTTGCCATATATAATGCCAGGTCGGCTTTGCGCAGAAGATCATCCATATTTTGGATTACCGGTATCAATTCTGCCGCCCCGATACTGACCGTTATGCAAATTTCCTGGCCGGCAAAATGGGTAATTATTTCCTCGGCAATCGTCCTTAACCGTTCTGCTGCTTCAATGGCTTCGGGCGGCTTTGTTTCTGGCAGCAAGATAATAAATTCCTCGCCGCCATACCGCCCCAACAGGTCTGAGGTGCGCAGAGAACTGCGAAACTTGTGCGCAAGGTTCGCCAATACATGGTCGCCTGCCTGGTGCCCGTACCGGTCGTTGACTTCTTTGAAATGATCGATGTCAACCATTAACATCGTCAAAGGTTTGTTGTAGCGCCGTGCATGTTGAAATTCGATTTCAGCAATTTCCAAAAAATAGCGCCGGTTATGAATTTTGGTTAAATCGTCATAAATTGCCATTTGTTGGATCTTGGTGAATAACCGAGCATTTTCAATGGCAATGGCTGCTTCGTTGGTTAAGACCTGCACAAACTCCGCTTCATCCTGGTTGAATTGATTCGGTTGGTTGGAATAGATACTGAGGTAACCAATCATCTGCCCGTGAGCGCTGAGCGGTGCGCCTAACCAGGCTCGCCCCGGATTGAGCTGTTCCAGTTGGAGAAACGGCTTGAAATTTTGCGCATCGGATAGATAAACCGGTGATTGGCGGGCAGACAGGAGTTGTGATTGCGGATTGTCGAGGGGGATGGCCGTACCGACCAACGCATGGTATTGTTCCCCTCCATTGGCTGCGGATAAAACCATCCACTCGTTTTCTTCTATGAAGATCAAGGCTGTATCAAAGTCAAGCAATTGTTTCAGGTAGGTAAATATTTTTTCGAGAATTAGTTCCAGATTATGCGTGGAAGTGAATTCCGTCATCGCCTGGCGCAGCAATTCCAGGCGCTGTTGGTAGATTTTGTCCTTGATTTCTTGGTTTTTCTTGTCGGTAATATCATGAATAATATTAAATAAGAGGGTTTCGTTGACCAAAATATAATCCACCAGCAGCCATTTTTGTTCGTCGGTTGAACGCATTTTGTAAGGCATTTCAATCCGGCGCGGGCAGCCAGTTTGGAAAACCTCATGAATGATATTTGCAATTTCCAGGTTGTGCGAAAAGAACTCTTCCAGAGTCATGCCCAGGTATTGGGGAATGGTGCCTTTTGAAAACCCTTCTACTGCCTGGTTTGTGTGGTGCATGCGGATGGTCCCATCGGCGTATTTTTTCCAAAGGATGATGGGATCTGGCAGGATATCAAACCCCTTGCGTGCTAATTCCTCGCTCTCGCGCAGTGCCTGTTCGGCCTGGCGGCGTTTCTGAATTTCACGGGTTAATCGGGCGCCGTATTGTGTAGCAATCGAATCGTCAATATCGGCTGCATTGCTGTTTGCCGGTGAGAAAAAGATTAAATAGCCATCCTCAAATTGATCTGTGGGAATCATCCGGGCAATGACGGGGATTTCATTTTGATTGGGGAGTTTGAGTCGGGCGGGAACGGCGGTGTTTCCAGTTAATTGAAAGGTGATATCTGGCCCAGAATCCGGCAGGTGGATGAATTTTTCCGGAAGACTGAAAAGCAATTCGTCCTGGGTCAGGTTGAGGATGTTAAGCGCGGATGGATTGGCGTATTGAACAGAACCAACGCCATCTAAGAATAAAATCCCTTGCGGGTGTTGGTCAAATAACAGTCGGAAAACAGCCGAAGGATTGTTTAAGTCAGAATCATCCACAAATCTATCCTGGTAAATATTTCCCCGCCGTGAATCCATCGTAATCATCGTGGATTTTCGTAATTTATTATATCCTGGTCTTTCGTAGATTGATGATACGTACAAGTAATTATTTTTAGATCATTTTGAGCTGAAATAAAATAGATATGTAACAAAAAACAAACTAAAAACTAACTTAAAAAGTGTTTTCAATTATAATCAAGGCAGGAAAATTCCTTGGTCAGGGGGTCATTAAGGACAACATTTTCAGTCATTAACTACATAAAAGTCGTCATTGAAGCTGCGGAGACGTATCCGCATGGTTGTGTGTATGAATAGACCAGGGGTGAACCATGAAAAAGAAATTTCTCATTATCTTTTTGGCTTGTTTGATTGCGGTTTGCTTTCAATGGTTGGCTGCTCAATCCCAAGCCAAAGCTGAATCTGGCAGGGTAGGAGCAGGCTATCCCGCACCTGTAACAACGCCTGAATTCGGTTATCCGGTTCCGTCACAGATTATCCCAACGCCTGCGGCAACTCAAACTTTGCCGCCCATGCCGTCAGCCTGGGTACCGACCAAACTGATTTCACCGACCGTGCTGCCGCCCACACCGGTCATGCCAACACCCAGCCTGACACCGGTTTTCGGGGATTTTGAAGATGTAGGCGGCCTGGAGGATTATTCTGCACAAACAGACAATGGTACGGAGCAATCTTTTATCCGGATTGAACGCACGCGAACCCGCCATTCCGTTTTGGCAAAAATATCTGAAATCTTAGGCCGAATTTTTGCGGTCTTTCGCGGAAAGCCTGTCTGGTAATTTCTCGGATAAAAAAGAATGGTAGTTACAGCCTCTTCAAGGAAAATAACATGATAATATTTTCCTTGAAGATTTCTTTTTAAGAGGTTCTCATGGCGGATTATTCCCAAACAATACTACCCAGACTGACTGAAAACCGCCTGAATGGATTGGATTTGCCCGCTGGCTGCATTGCACCTGGCTACGCAGGGTATTCGCTGGCGAATCTGCCTGCCTCCATATGCCGGTGGTTGAATTTGCCAGGGTTGGGCAGCCAGCCATTGGTTGTTGACTATTTTCAAACAACCCGCAAACATTATCAGCGGGTGATTGTGATGGTAGTGGATGGATTCGGTTGGAATTTGCTGCAGCAATTCCGGCACGAATCACCTGTTGCGGATTGGGTTGACCAGGGTTTATTGCTGCCCTTAACCAGTATTGCGCCCAGTACAACGGTCAGTGCGTTGGCCAGTTTGTGGACGGGGGTATGCCCGGCTGAGCATAGCTTGTTGGGATATGAGATGTGGCTTAAGGAATATGGGCTGATTGCAAATATGATTTTACAAACCCCGGCGGTTTTTCAAGGCGACCCAGGCGGCCTGTCTCGCTCGGGATTTGTGCCTGAAACCTTTCTCCCTGTGCCGGTGATGGGGCAGCATCTGGAGCGCAATGGCGCGAAAGCCCTGGCGTTTTACCCGGTCAGTATCATGAATTCCGGATTGACTCGCATGCTCACAGCCGGCGCCCAGGTGCTGCCGTATTACACCTTGAGCGATCTGTTTGTTTCTTTGAAGTCAACCTTGAACCATCTTGGCGGTCAACCAACCTACCTGTCTTTATATTGGGGTGACCTGGATACTTTGGAGCATCGTTTTGGCCCAAATGATGAACGCGTGAAAATGGAGTTCATCAATTTTTTCCAGCAATTGGATTGTTTTCTGCGGCAGGTGCGTGCTGCTGGCGACCAGGAAACGCTCTTTATTTTGACTGCGGATCACGGACAAATTTTTACACCGCGGATTGCGGAATATGAAATTCGCCGCTATCCGCAGTTGGCAGAACACCTGGTTATGCAGCCTTCTGGAGAAAATCGCCTGGCATATTTTTACCTGCGCCCAGGGCATGAAGAAGGGTTCATGCGGGAGTTCCGGGCGACCTTTTCAGATTCTTTTGGGTTGTTCCCTGCTGAGCAGGTCTTGCAGAGTGGTTTGTTTGGAACTGGCATTGTTAATCCCCGAACCAAGGACCGGATTGGTGATTGGATCAGTATCGCTCACGAAAATGCTTACCTGTGGTGGCCGGCTAAAGAAAATATGATGCTAGGAAGGCATGGCGGCTTAAGCGCACAAGAAATGCTGGTTCCTTTCCTGGCTTTAGCGTGGTAGTGAAATTAAAAGAACTCCGGCAAATATTTTCGCCGGAGTTCTTTTGTGAATTTGAGATAATTTTATGCGGCTTCAACCGGGGTTTCAACCGGCACAGCGGGTTTGCGCAGTGCCTGGAAACCGTACCAAATAGCGCCCAGACCGACCAGTGTGGCTGCAAGGCCAATGATCCAGCCAAAGAATGGGATGGCGCGGACAACAACGTAAAGCAGCACACCCAAGAGCAGGGCGAAGATCGTTTTGTTGGTGGACTGCGGTGAGATTTGACGCATCAGCAGATCACCGACCAGGAAAGCAGCAACCAGTTTGCTGCCGTAACTGACCAACATGGTGAAGATACTGAGCGCCAGTGCCCAACCGGAGAGACCTACACCGAAGATCAAATTGCTTAATCCACCCAGAGTCAGGACGCTGAATAACAATCCCAGGCTCAAGATCACCAGGAAGAGCAGCCCAGCGCCAAAATAGCCGCCCACCAGAACCAGCGTGCCGATACCGGCCGAGGGCAAGGCTTTCGTGCGAGCCTGTTCAATAATTACGGCAAACCATTTGGGCATCAGCCAGAGCGCAAGGCCACCCAAAGCTAAGAGGGTGATAAAGTTGCGCAGCATCTTCCAGAGGGTATTAAAGATCGGTGCTCGAAAGGTTACATTGCGAGCAGCCTGGTCGGGTTGTTCAAAGCGTTCGCCGTCAGTGACCTCAGGAACAGGGGTCTGGTAAATTACCTGGCCGCCAGGTTGAATTTGGATTGCGCCGGCATAATCTTTCGTGCTGGTGTATTTCAGGTCGCCGCCAATTTTTGCCTGGGAACCAATGCGCAAACCGGGTTTTATCGCGGCGGGCAGGTCCTGCATGTAGGGCATTACAAAGGTGGGGATTTCATCATCGCTGGACCCAACCTCCAGGGTTGCATTGCCGCCGACTGTGCCGTTTAATTCGATTGCTCCGGCCGCTGCGCCTAAATTGCGTTCAATGGTACCGTTCAGAATGGCTTGATAGACGGCAGTATAAAGATCGATTGCTACCTGGGAGCCGTTTTGTGCTTCAAAGGAGTAGCCGCCGTAGTACAGATTGCGGCCAACGCTGGCCTGACTGCCTAAAACGGCTGCTGCGCTGCCGGATATGACGCTGCCGTCGATATCGCCAAAGATCTCAACCGTCTGGGCAAATCCGAAGACGTTTCCGGTAACTTTACCGGTATCGGATAAGGTCACCGTTTGACCGGACATGATCAGATCGCCGTTAATAGTACCGTTTACAGTTACCTGACTGCCGGATAAGACTGCGAGGCCGTTAATGGTTCCATCGATGGTAATGGTTTCACACGATGAGATAAAATCATCGTTGAGCACCTCTCCTGCGGGTACAGTACAGCTTTGATCAATCACTGCTGCCTGGACAGAGCCGGTGGCGGCCAGTCCAAGGGCAAGCACAATACTCAAAATCAATATGATGCGGGGGAAAAGCGAAATTTGTTTTTGCATATCGAACTCCTTCAAAAATGATTGCACATGACAATCCATATACGTAGGTTTTCGTTTTTCGTTGCGAAGATTAAAATAAAATTAATTTTTGATTTTATTATACTCATCTAGACAATAAAAACGCACAGATGTTTTTTCTGTGCGGTTTTTTTATGACAGGTATAAAGGGGGGCTGCCTATTTTGGAGGTGATTTTGGGATGGGCTCGCGGGTAATAAACGAAACTGTGCTGCTGATGATAATTAAGACCAGAACCACCCCGCCAATTAAGATTCCGTTGGTTTGCTCATAATTGGTTACCAGTTCAGGAGGAATGGTATCTTCGGGGATCGAAGTTTGTGCTGGTACGGGGGTGTTTTGTTGAATTTTAATTTGCAGCAGGTTTTTGGCGTACACTGTTTCAGGAATGGGTTCGCAGATGGACATGCCGGTTAAAAAGACCAGCAATACGGCTGCCAGGAGAATTGTCCGCAGATTAACCCAATGCGCCCAATGTTTTTGTTGAGTTTGATGCTGTAGAGCTGCCAAGAACCGTTTCATCATTATGGATTTCCTAAACGTTCCACGGCAACCTGCGCTGCCTGCGCAGGCGCACTTTTTTGCAATATCATATCCAGGGTGGCTTCTCTCAAGATTGGGCCAATACTGGCCAGGATCTGGTTGGCAGGGCGAATCTGAGCGGTTAATACCGATTGGCTCAAGAGTGCTTGCAAGCTCTGGTTTTTCCAACCAGCCAGGGCTGTGGGGCGTGTGGGCAGGTAACCTGCTGCCTCAGTCCATTCTGACATAAAACCGCTTTCCACCAAAAATTCGGCTAACTTGATGCTGGAGTTGCGGCGTTCTGGGTTCGGGTCAGAAAGTGCCCACATCCAGCCGGTAGCATAAGTATACGGGTCATTGCTCAGACTGGGAAGATTTGCGGCTGTAGTATCTACGGGCAGTTCGCTAAGATAATTCGAACTCCAGGTGACGACCATGTTGGCGCGCTGATCCTGGTAGGCCTGCCAGGCCTGTCCGGTGGATTGAATCTGAGCCAGCCAGCCCGGAAATGTGCCTTTGCGGGCACCCGTGTCATACAATTTTAGTGCGGCGGACAGGGGCTCGATTTCCAGGTAGGGGCGTCCTTGATTATCCTGGATTACACCGCCCGCTGATTTATAAAGTGCCAGGGTGGTCAAGCCAGCGGGGTCATCCGCCTGAAAAATGACCGGTTCCCCGCGTGCGATAATATCATCCCAGGTAGCGGGAGCTTCTGGGAACATACCGGCGCGGTAGAGCAATAACAAAGCGTCTCCGGCAAAGGGAAGCCCGTAGGTGCTGGTCTCGATCATGGCTAACTGGCGGGCATATCCATACCAATCCGGGTCTTCGATGGCCGTAGAAAGACCGTCATATGGGAAAATCAACCCTTTTAATGCCGCTGATTCCAAATCAGCCCGGTTGAGGATGATTAATGCCGGGACAGCTTTGGGCGCAGCTGCTGAGGCGGCGGTTAAGGCTTCCAGCAGGCTGCCTGGGCCGCTGGCAGCTTTCACGCGGACTTCAACCACAACATTGGGGTTGATCCGCGTAAATTCATCCAGGCGAGCCTGGAGTAAAGCTCCTGCGGGATGATCACCGTTGGGATCAAATTGCGGCGGGACCCAGATGGTCAAAATGGTGGGAGTGTTCAGGGTTGAAACCGGCTCAAAGGTGGCTGTTTGTACCGGCTCTGGGGTTCCGGGCAATGGTTGAGGGGTTTGGGTGCTGTTTGCGGCCTGGGTTGGCGACAGGTTGGCAAGCAGCGGCCCGCAGCCAGCCAGCAGGAAAGCCAGCCCGATCAGACACGCCAGGAGTGCTGAACGTGAGAAGTGTGGAGAAAAAGATACTGGCGCGGAGCAGCCAGGTCTTGAACATTCCGCGCCAGAGGGACGTGCAGAAGACATCATTTCAATACAACAGGATGGCTGAGCAGTTCAACTAACAAAGCTACCACCTGCTGGAGATCGTCAAAGTCCACCATCTCGGAGGGGGAGTGAATGTAGCGGGTCGGGATGGAAACGCAGCCCGCCGGCATACCGGCGCGGGTGATTTGCATGACGCGTGCATCGGTTGTACCGCCTTCCAGGATTTCAAGCTGGTAGGGGATATTGTTTTTCTCAGCCGTGTCGGCCATCCAGCGCACCACCTGCGGGTCAGCCAGCATCCCACCATCGCGCACTTTTACGGCTGGACCCTTACCCAGTTCAACGGCCATCTTCATGCCTTTGGGGGTGTCGCCGGTACCGGTTACATCCACCGAAATGCCCAGGTCTGGATCAATGCCGTAGGCGGCAGTGGTTGCACCGCGCAGACCCACTTCTTCCTGCGTGGAGAAAACGAAGACCAACTCGTGCGGGGTCTGGGTGATGCGGCGCATGGCCTCAATTTGAGCAACACAGGCAATCCGGTCGTCCATGGATTTTGCAACAATCCGTTTACCCAGATCCAGGAAGGGGCGTTCAAAACCGGCAATATCGCCGACTTTGATCGGGCAGTCTTCTCTGCTGGTGGCGCCAACGTCAATGAATAGTTTTTCAAAGCTGTGCACCTTGTCCGGGCTGTCCAGGCGCTCTCCGCCGATAACACCGCGGACCCCATTGACAAACTGTACCCGTCCGCCGAAAAGCGTGTGCGGGCGCACGCCACCAATGGTGGTGAAACGAACAAAACCTTTTTCATCAATGTGGGTGGCGATGACACCGATCTCGTCCATGTGCGCAGAGATCATAATACGCAGGCCATCCGGACCTTTTTTGCCTTTGCGGGCAATCAAGTTGCCCAATGCGTCCACGCTGACTTCATCAGCCAATGGGGTTACTTCCGCGCGGATTAATTCGCGGACGGCATGTTCATAACCAGAAGGTCCAATTGCTTCGACCAGATTTTTGATCAATGATTTCATCGGAAACTCCTCGGGTAGTTTCAGGGATTAGCGTTCAGTTTCTAACAGGGATGGGGACAGCCGCAGCAGGGCATGATACAGCAGGGACAGAGAATTTTGCCAGTCTTCTGTCCGGGCGATCAGTGTGGAGGTGTGTGCATACCGGCTGGAGATCGATACAGACACGGTGGGGACACCGGCGCGAGCGCGGTGAATGGCGCTGCCATCGGTGGTGCCGCCGCCAGGCTGGCGGATTTGATACGGCAGTCCCTGCGCTTCGGCGGTTTCAATCAAGAAGCGCACCAGGCGTGGATCCGACAACGTGCCGCCGTCCGCAATGTAGATGGCTGGACCGGCACCGAGGTGGGTATTATAGGCAGAGTTTTCCTCGCCGTCCCAACTGGGCAGGTCGTTTGCCGGAGTGGAATCAATCGCGATGGCGATATCCGGATTCATGGCATAGGCGGCAACTTTTGCACCGCGCAGGCCAACTTCTTCCTGGACGGTAAAGGCAACCAGCAGCTCCACGTTTTCCGGGGCATGCTTGAGCAGTTCAATGCAGGTGGCCACGCCCAGGCGGTTGTCCAGGGCTTTGCCGATCAGGCTGGGACCAACCTGGCGGAAGCGGGTGGCAAAAGATGCCCGGTCACCGGGTTTGGCTTTGCCTGAACCATCCGGTCCTAAATCGATGCGTAGGCTTTCTAACGGGATGGCGGATTTGCGTTCTTCGGCAGTGGTGAAGTGGATCGGGCGAGCACCAATTACACCAGGAACATGGTCTTTACCGACCAGAACGGGTTTGCCGACCAGTTTGCGTACATCAATGCCGCCAACGGTTTCAAAGCGGAACAGGCCGCCTTCGTCATCCTGCACCAGCATGAACCCAATTTCGTCCATGTGGGCGGCCAGCATGACACGCAGTGCGCCTTCTTTTTTGGCATGTTTTGTAACCAGCACATTGCCTAACGCATCCACTTTCACTTCGTCTGCGTAGGGTTTTACTGCTTCCAATACGATGGCGCGCACTTCGCGCTCATCACCGGAAACGGAAACAGCGTTCGATAATTTTTCAAGCAGTTCAATTTGCTCGGCGCCGATGGCCGGGACTGGTTGGGTGAATGGATTTTCAGTCATTATTCTTCATCCCAGCGAATCTGATTGACAAAATCGGGAGCCAGGTTAGCAATAAATTCTGCTAACAGGTGTCCGGCGCGAGCGATATCTTTGAACGAGATCAGCTCGACCGGGGTATGCATATAGCGCAGTGGAATGCTGATGACCATCGTCGGGATACCTTCCGCAACAATCTGCATTCCATAGGCGTCTGTGCCGGAATGGCGCGGCATGACATCAATGCCGTGCGGCATGTCTAATTTTTCAGCCAGCGCTTTAAAGGCCTTGTAGATAGCCGGGTGAACATTCGGACCCCAGCCCAGGGTTGGCCCTTTGCCCAATCCAAACACGCGGTAATCAGCGTTGGCACCCGGGCCTTTGGCAAAGGTCACGTCAATGGCAACGGCCAGGTCAGGGCGGATGGAGAAGGGAGAGGTTAATGCACCTGCCAGGGTTTCTTCCTCCTGCACCGATGCAACCGCCCAAACATCCCAACTATGCCGGATGTGCTGCAATTCTTGCAGACAGGCGGTTACGGCTGCGATGGAGGCGCGGTTATCCAGACTGTGACCAGCCAGGATATCACCGGAAAGCTCAATGGGTTCCTGGGCAAAGGAGGCTAGGTCGCCAATGCGCACCAAATCAGCCACTTCAGCAGGCAGCAAACCGGTGTCGATGAATAAATATTCCATCCCAACCGCGCTGCGGCTGGATAGATCGGGCGGCAGCAGATGGTCGGGTGGTTGGACGACCACACCGGGCAGATCGCGCCGGCCGTGGATGGTGACAGGCTGGCCGGGCAGGATGCGCGGATCTACACCGCCAATTTCGGTGAAGCGCAGCAGCCCATCTACGATGCCGGTGACCATCAATCCGATCGCGTCCATATGGGCGGACAGCAAGATGCGCGGACGCGGATCGCTGCCGGTTCCCCGGCGCAACCCGTGCAGGCTGCCCAGCTTGCTGACGCTGAGTTCATCCACCAGTGGGCGCCAGGTTTCTTCAATCGCCTCGCGCACCGGAGCTTCATAGCCTGACAGCCCCGGCAAGGAAATCAGTTTTTTCAAAAATGGATTCAATTCGGTCATGTTGGGTTTTTTCCAAAAAGGATTAAGGTGAGACTGTATCCGTTGGGGTTGGAGTATCTGCCGGCGGGACTATGGTCGGTGTCTCGCTTGGCGGCAGGACCGTCACTGTGGGGGTAAAGGTGGGGGTATTTGTGCGCGTGGGCGGCACAAATAAGGTAAAGGTGATCGTTGGCGTCCACGTGGTTGTTGGCGTCGGGGTTATGGTAGTGGACGGCAATAGAAACGGCGTTGGGGTCACCGTTAAGGTTGGGGTAGGTTGAGAGGGAGCCAGGGTTTGGGTAATGGTAGGGGTGGCCGTTGGCTTTGTCGCTTCCCGGCCAATTTGCATCACAATTAACCCCAGGCAGTAGCATGGGATGGTAGCCAGGATAATGATGACCAGGATTGAACGAATTCGCGTGCGTCGATCGGCCTTGGATGCCATCGGCATTCCTCCACGCTGACCATGATATCACGGGCGTCTTGCCCTGGCAAGTCTAATCCGCTGCGGCTTTCTTGCGCGTGATTAGCTGCCTGCTGCGGGTTTGGCGCTTTGTGCAGAAACCATTTCATTCCGCACTGCCCGGTACAGGTTTTCCGCTTTCAGTTCGGTCAGCGAGTAACACGGTCCTTCCAGGTGATCCGCCAGAGCTTGCGCCAGCCCCTGGTCAAAGGCAACGTGTTCCATATTAATTACCACGGAGTGGATATCCTCTCCGGCAATACGTTCTGCAATGCGGTAGGCCTCTTCCTGCGGGGGCAGGTGGCCCATTGCAACATTCCCTGCGCCGTCTGTCAGGATGATTAACAGGGGCATGACATCTGGATGCAGGTATTTTTCACGGTGCAGTACGTCATAGGCCATTTGCAAACCGGCAGAAAGCGGGGTTTTTCCGCCTACGGGGATGTCCATTAAAGCCTGGTTAGCTAACGTAACCGAATTGGTCGGCGGCAGGATCAGCGTGGCGCGGTTTTTTTGGAAGACAATTAAACCAACCCGGTCGCGGCGCTGGTAAGCATCGGTAAGCAGCGAGAGGATTGCGCCTTTGGTGGCGGCCATGCGTTCCGCAACCGCCATTGACCAGGAAGCATCCACCAGGAAGAGAATCAGGTTGGCTGCGCGGCGGACGCGGATTTTGCGCATATAGTCGCTGCGGTGAACCGCAAAAGCTACCCGCTGGCGTTCGGCGCCGCGTTGTTTTTGAAAGGGAGCTGCGGCACGGATGGTGGCGTCAAAGGCCAGGTCATCCGGTTTGCCCATTGCCGGGCGCGATTGGATATAACGCCCGCGTTTTCGCTCGGTATGCGTGCGTGAACGGCGTCCGGCAAAACGGCGCACCATTTTATCCAGCGGCGTATCCAGGCGGCGCGGGTCAAAGGCCTGTCCGATCTGTACCTTCTGTCCGCCGTCCCACCAGATCATATTTTGTTGGTCGAAGACGTTTCCCTGCTGTTGAGGCTCCGGCTGACCTTGTTCGATGGTTTCTTCGCTGGTCGTCCCGTCAATTAAATTTTTTTTTGACGGGATTCTTCCTCGGAGGCCGGTTCTGATTCTTCTGAACGGCGGCCGGTGGTGCTGCCGCCCTGCAGCTGCTCAATGCGGTCCTGTAATTCTTCCATGCTGAATTCATCCTGCTGGAAGGGAGTGCGCTTGAGACGGTGCGGCAAGGCCAGTTCTGCGGCCAGGGCAATATCCCGACCGGAAATGGCTGTGCGGCCTTCAAAAGCAGCCTGGGCGCGGGCGGTCTTAAGGATGACCAGGTCGGCACGGTGGCCGTCCACGTTCATCGAGGCAGTCAGAGAGGCAATGGAAAGTAAATCGCGGCTGGTGTGGGTGACTTGCCCCACCAGATGGCGGGCTTTTTCAATTTGCTGGGAAAGGTCGTGTTCTTTGGACAGCCATTCTTCGCGGAAGCGCTCGGCATTGGCTTCAAAGCCGAGATTGCGTTCCATAATGGTAACGCGTTCGCGTGTGTCGCGGATGCCGTAAATTTCTACGGAGAGTGCAAAACGGTCCAGCAGCTGCGGGCGCAAATCGCCTTCTTCCGGGTTCATGGTACCCACCAGAATGAAGCGCGCCGGGTGGGAAAAGGAAATGCCTTCACGCTCGATAATATTCATGCCCATTGCGGCTGAATCGAGCAGCACATCTACCACGTGATCGTCGAGCAGATTGACTTCATCAATGTAGAGCAAACCGCGGTTTGCAGCCGCCAGTACGCCGGGTTCAAAATGGCGCTCACCTTTTTGAATGGCTTTTTCAATATCCAGCGTTCCCACCACACGGTCTTCGGTGGCGGAAATGGGTAAATTGACAAACGGGGTAGCCCGTGTGCCGACCGGTAATGCTTCACCCTTACCCACTCGCTCGCGGCATTCGGTACACCAGGTCAGCGGGCTGTCTGGATCGCAGCCAAAGCGGCAGTCTTGCACAACTTTGACATGCGGCAGCAAGGCAGCTAAAGCGCGGGCAGCGGTCGATTTGGCTGTGCCGCGTTCTCCACGGATCAATACACCACCAATTCTTGGTTCAACGGCATTCAGGATGAGCGCACGTTTCATGCGTTCCTGGCCGACAATTGCGGTAAATGGGTAAATCACGGGCATAAGATCATCATTTCCTTGTTCGCAAAGTACCTTGCGAGGTAAGTTTACCACTTGTGAGAGAGAGAATCAACATAGAGAGAAAACAGGAGACAGGCATTGATAAATTTCTCAAAATTCGCCTTGTCAGCCCTCTCCCTGCGGGTCCCCCCCATTTTTATTATGGAATGATGATTCATCCTGATTGGCTTTTGAAAATGAAGGGACAAAAAGGGAATTTACAGTTGTGCGGTAAATCACCGGTTAACCACTGCCGCGCCTGGGATTCCCCAGACGCGGCTTGTATAGAGGGCGCCGGAAATTGTCTCAGGAAAGCATAATTAATAACATGCGCACGGGGGTGTGTGCCAGCAGGCTGTGCGGCATGTTGGCTGGCATGCGCACCCAGGTGCCCGGACGGCCCTGGTGTTTGCCCTCCCCCACCGTCAGGTCGCACTCGCCTTCCAAAATCTGGATGATTGCCGGGACGGAGGCAGTATGTTCGGATAGTTCTTGCCCGGGGGCAAAAGCAAACACAATCGCTTTAAGCTGCTCATCGCGGTAGATGGTGCGGCTGACAATGCTCTCGGTTGGGATGGTGTCAATGGCCTGGTGCAGGTCTTCAAATAATGTGTAGTCTGCCATAAAGTTTTCTCCTTAATCTTGATTTCAACAGCGGGTTTAACTGCCCGTTAGGTTCGTTTCAAAACCAACAGCCTGGCGGATTTCTTGTGAAAATGCCGCTGGGTCTAGCCGGTACACTTCTGCCGCGGATTCCACGGTTTCAAACGCAGCCATCGAACAACCCACGCAGGCCATCTTGTGGCGCAAAAAGACCGGAATTACTTGCGGCCAGCGCTGGACCAGTTCGGCAATACTGAGATCGGTGCGGAAAGGTGTGCTTTTTGTTTTCATCCGAAGATTTCCATAGCTTTATTGTATTGGAAACGCAAAAAACTTCTTTGCGCTGGCGCAAAGAAGAGGAACAGTTACTTGAATGCCGGATTAACTGGTTTGAGCGGGTAAATCTTCAGCCAGGCTGACCAGCGCGTGCGGCTGGCGGATGATGACTTTCTCGCGCCCGGTGCTGACCAGTCCCTGCGTTTCCCACTGGCTGAGGATACGGCTGACGGTGTAGAGGGTGGTGCCGCACATTTCGGCCAAATCCTGGCGGGTGAGTGGGAAGTCCAGCAAAACCCCCTGGGGAATACGTTTGCCGGTTTGCGAAGCAAGGCGCAGAATGGTGCGCGCCAGGCGGCGCTCTACCCGTTCGGTGGCCAGTTCGCGGTAGCGGTCTTGAAATTGCTGCACATGAAAAGCCATCATCTGCATGGCGTTTAACGCCATCTGGGGAATGTGCAGCACCATATCCATCAATGTTTGCTTGGCCCAGCAGAGCGCACGGCTGTCTTCAACAGCCTGGGCAGTGACGGGGTAGGTTTCGCCTTGACCCAGGGCGACAGCACCAAACAGTATCCATTCGGTGGCCACCCGGTGCAGGATTTGCTGCCCATCCGGGGTGATCTGTGCCAGCTTAACCCGCCCTTCAACGAGAACAAAAATCCGCTCGGCCGGATCTCCCTGGTAAAAGAAAAACCCCTCTTTTTCGATTTTGCGGATTTGCGCCTGTTGGTATACGGCAGCCAGATCAGGGTCTGAAAGACCTTGAAAAAGGGTGGTGGACCGTAATCCGGCCAGTGTTTCGGGGGTGGGCTGTTCACTCGGCATGGACTAATTGTAATCGATCCAACGATCCCTGATACAATAAGCTCGCAAAATACATCATCATGGAGGCTGTCATGCTGCAAGGTTTATTTGGAAATGCATCTGAGGTGGATGCCAAGGGACTGCAAAAGGATTTGGAAACTATCCTGTTGGACGGTGAGCAGGTGGTTAAGGCTTTCCGGATTATCCGCGATTATTTTATTTTTACCGATAAGCGTCTGGTGCTGGTGGATAAACAGGGTGTGACCGGCAAAAAAGCCGAATATCACTCGATTCCGTATAAATCGATCAGCCATTTCTCGGTGGAAACGGCCGGGACGTTTGATCTGGATGCCGAGTTGAAAATTTACATCTCCGGCAACATGAACCCGATCCAGCGCGAATTTAAGCGCGGCGCGGATATTCAAGGAGTTCAGAAGACGCTGGCGCAGTTTGTGTTGAGATAAATAAAATAAAAAGCCCGCGGATAAGGCGGGCTTTGAAGGGAGTTCGGCGTTTTCCCCTCGGGGAAGTAGTGACTCACCAGGGACTCGAACCCTGAACCCATTGATTAAGAGTCAATTGCTCTGCCAGTTGAGCTAGTGAGCCGTAAAGCCTAAATATTATACCGCAGAGTCAGAGCGTGTCAAGTTGCGTGCAAATTAAAACGGGTCCGGCAGGCGCAAATTGTAGCGCACCGCCAGCAGGCGCAGGCCAAAAACGGTCAAAAAACCCATGGTGGCGGCAAAAGACTGCGGGCTGCCGCTGCGGAACAGGCCAATATACACAACCGCTCCTGCCAATGAGCAGGTGGCATACAGGTGTGCGCTGCGGGCAAAGACGGTCGGAATTTCTTTGCAGATGATATCGCGCAGAATGCCGCCGAATACACCGGTCACCACACCCATCAGCGCGGCAGCGAACAACGGCGTGTGCGATCCCAGAGCCACATCTGCGCCGATGATACTGAACATGCCCAGGCCAATTGCATCAGGGATCAAGATGGCGCGGGTGGAAAGACGCAGCAGCCGTGATGAATAAAACGTAGCCAGCGAGACAATAAAGGTAACCACAGCAAACGTCTGGTTGTCGATCCAGAAGATGGGATATTTGCCCAGCAGCATGTCGCGCAGGGTGCCGCCGCCTAACGCAGTGATGAAGGCGACCACACAGGCACCAACCACGTCCATGTCCTTGCGGCGGGCTTCCATCACACCGGAAATGGCCGCGGCAATTAATCCCAAATAAGTGAGGGTGTTTACCAGTAAATCTGCAGGCACGTCTGCCTCCGTCTATAAGAAAATATCAGGATCAACCGAGGCAGGAGTTTATCACAAATGGACCGGTTTTGCGCTTAACATTTTGGTTTGGCAAAGGTTATATATACTGTAGAACCTGCTTGACCCAGCAAGCAGGTTCTACGATAGGGCTTATTAGATCAATTTATGGGGTGCAGGCTGCCTTAAGGTTAAACTGCGAAAAATACTGGTGGTTGGGGTTGTCGATATACACTTTGACCCAACCATCAAAATTGCTGGCGACCTGCCAGGTGGTGGTCACCGTTTTGTTGCCTGGGCCGCCAAAATCAACGGATTGCTTGCTGGTCTTGCTGCCGTCCGAGAATTCCCAGAAGTAGGTCACGTTTCCAGCGGCGGTAGAGGTGATTTCTGCACTCAAATTAAAGGTGTGCGGACAGGCGCCGGAGTAATTGGCATTATCCGCGCTCATGTTGACTTTGGTAATTGCAAATGGGGCAGCAGTGGGTGTGGGGCTGCCAACTTTAATTTTGACCCAGAAGAATTTGTCCCCCTTGGTTCCCAGGCCAAAAGGCGTGCCGGAGGCGTTTTGCATTTTCCAGTAGCTCTCATAATCCTTGGCGGTATCCGGTGCTTTCATGTTGACTGAAATATCGATGGTTTGGCCGGGAGCCACATTCTGCGGCAGGTTCACCGAGGCAGGCGCGTTGAGCGTGTTGCCGTGATCAAAAATGATTTTATATCCGGTCGTCCAGGTGCAGGAGCCTTTATTGGCCAGCCGCCAGGTTTTGGTGAAGGATGCACCCGGTGCAATCAAGGTGTTATCTTCAATGGTGACATCCGTGATAAATTCCGCCACATCGCAGGGCAGACTGGTCGGGCTGGGAGACGGCACAGCGGTGGGCGGCAGCGGTGCTGTTGTTGGCGGCGGCACGGGGGTGTTTTGCACAACGGCAACAGTGGGGGAGGCTTGCAGGGCAATTTGAGTGGATAATGCCGCTACGGTCATGGCAGCGGCTGTGCTGACCTGGTTGTTGGAATCGGTCGTGGGGGTGGTTTGCGGCCGGGGTAGATTGCAAGCGGCCAGCGCCAAAACCAGGACCAGGCATAGAATGGTGCTTGAAATGATTTTTTTCATAAATGACTTCCCTGATAAAAACAGCGTGAGATTAATTTGCTGCCCCGCGGCTGCGTAAAAGTTCGACAATGGCGGTGTGTTCCTCGATTTCGGCCAGTTTGAGGGGGGTCTTTCCTTCAACATCGCGGGCATCCACTACCGCGCCGAATTGAATTAATAGTTCCACCATCTCAACCTGTCCATTTTGAGCAGCCCCGTGGAGAGGAGAAAAGCCTTCTGACTGTGAAACGTTTACAGGGGCGCCGTGCTCTAGCAGCAGCCGGGCAATTTCGAGATTTTGTCCGGCAACTGCACTGTGCAAAGGCATGACTTTCATTGGATTGTTAGACGCAATTTGGGGGTCTGCGCCTTGCGAAAGTAAGTAGGCAACAATTTCTGTATGGCCAAAAAATGCGGCCAGTCCAAGCGGTTGAAAACCGTCTTCTGAGAATTCACGGACCTGGCCGGGGTCTTGCTGGATAATTTCCATTACCCGCGCTAACTCGCCGGTAGCCGAAGCTTCAAATACATTTAATGCTGCTCCGGAATTGATCAGCAATTGAGCAATCAAAGGCTCACGGTAATATGCAGCAATCAATACGGCAGAATTGTCATCTTGATCTCGAGCGTTGACCAGGCTGGGGTCTTCAATTAGCTGTTCGCGAACTTTATCCAGATTACCAGATTTAATAAGTTGGAAAAATTCCTCAGTGGAATTTCCAGTCATGATAATAGATCTCCTCCGAGAAGGGACGGTTGATTATGATTTGCCTGATGAATCAATGGGTTAAATTCGGCGTTAAGATTAACTGGTTTCAATCAGGCGGTATCCTTCCTCTCGTACGCTAATGATATCCTGATTGGTGGACTCTTTCAACTTTTTTCTTAACCGCGAAACAACAACCTGTACTCTGCGTTTATTTTCTTTGGGCGAGACCTGGTTGTGTTCCCATAAATAATTACCAATTTCTTCGAATTTACATCCCTGGTCCAGATGCTGGCGCAGCAGATCATACAATTTGCTTTCGGTTTCGCTTAAATCTGGGCGTTTCTCTTCCGATTTCGGAGCCGATTCGCTCATTAAGTAGCTGGCAAACAACTCGGAAAAGAGTTTGTACTGGCGGTCTGGGCCGATCACAATCAGACCTTTGCGGTCGAGCAAGGCCAGCTCGTCGTAATATTCTTTGCTGAGCTGTTTTTCTTTTTCATCTGCAATCATTTTTAAAACCATTCGCTCGTTGGGTGTCATCCAGTCCTTGTCGGTATAAAGGGTGAAGAACTGGCGCAGTTCATTGAGCAGCTTTTCGCGCAGAACGCCCTTTTCCAAATCGTTCAAAGGCAATTCCGGTTGGTCCAGGATGCCAATGGCAGCCCGGGTATCCCAAAGCATTTTTGCTGAAACAATCAATAACAAGGGGTGTTGACCGGCTTCTTTTAATAAAAATTGTTTGTCTTCCACCGGAAAACGATGTCCGTTTAATTGGGCTGGTTCGTCTAAAATTCGCTCGGCCTCATCTTTGGTCAGGCCGCCAAATCGAATCATGTTGATGCCTGTGAAGAATGGCGAAGAGGCCGCCTCCAGTCCAAGGGCGCGATCCATACACAGGATAAAGCAGACCCAGGTCCGCCACGGGCGCATAATTGTGATTTGTGCCGGTCCCATTTTTTGGTAGGCCAGGTCAAAATCGTCCAGGAGCAGTACTGGGCGAATACCGTGCAGGTTCAATGATTGGAAACTACGTTCCAGGGCGCGGGTGATCATTTCAACGGCGTCATGCTCGTCTGCGGGTTCAAGGTCGGGTAATTGGATGAGGTGTTCTCCTGCTAACCGGCTGCGGAAGATGCGGTATTCTTCTTGCATGCGCAGGTATACGTATTGCAAAGGGTGCAGTTCACTGGGAATGACCTTGAAATTTACCAGGATAGGGAAGATGTGGTCGCTTTCTTCGCTAAAGCGGCCTTGCAGCCAGGCGCGGTTTTTTTTGAGAGCGCCATCCGGGTTGGCCAGGTAACGCAGCAGGGTTGTTTTGCCCATGCCGGGCAAGCCGCGCAATTCCAGGTGGGCAGGCGGGGTAGCGCTGATGGCTTCTAAAGCGCGGCGTAAAACCTGCATGGAACCGTAAAATGATCCGCTGTCGGAATAGAGTAATAAGCCAAAAAATGGATTATCCAAATGGGAGTCAGTCATGGTTTCTTCTCCTTCTTATTCTCCTGCCTGCCAGTTTTCAATGGCGTCTGTCAGGCTGAGGTGCCGGCTGGCCCACTGCCGGAATAATCCTACGCGGATGCGAATTTGGGAATTGGCAGCATCCAACTGGCGTTCAATGACGCCCTGTGTTTCTAATGCATCCAGCGCATTTTGTACCAGTTCTTCTTGATCGACACATTCATCGCAGAGGCAGGCCAGTAAATCCGGATAGGGCACCCATTCGCGCTGCCCGGCGCATTGGGCAATAGCGGCAAGGACGATGCCATTAAAACCGTGGGTGTGCACCAGCATATGGTCAAAATACCGGTCGGCATCCGAATAAATCAACCGGCTGGCGTGTTGAAGTTCTTCGCTGGTCAAGCGGATATGGTTGTGGCGTTTTAATAATTCGTCCACTTCACGCCCCAGTGTCTTAATCAGGTAGGGATTGCCTCCGGTCAGATCGTACACTTGTTTGCTGATTTCTTCGGTTTCCAGGTCGTACCCCATCGCTTGCAGCGGTTCGCAGAACAAACGGCGGGTGTAGGTTTCGTCGAACGGAAGGATTTGAAAGTCAGGTGCTTTTTCAATGATCGCTCTGGCAGCACCCCAGCGGGCAGGATTTAAGTATTCAGAATCATGCACAATCACCAGCCAGGCAACCTGTTTGACGGTCTTGAACAGCCAGGCAAGGTTTGAAAGGACCATGCGGTCCATCTCTTGGGCATTCTGGCGATCCAACAAGACGGTAAATTCATCGATCACTACCAGGATTAATTTGCTGGGCTGTTCTTCAACGATTTTGTTGAGTACTCGTTTTAGCCAGGAAAAAGGTTGTTCCCATACTTCTTGTGCAGGGATATCCATATGAAGCTGCTCGCAAATTTGCGCTCCCAGGTGATCGGCAATTGCCTGGGGAGAAAAGTAACTTAAGCTTTGCATAGTGAGCGCACAGGGCTGAATGGATGGATCGGAGATCAATTCTTCGTGGATCAAAAATTGGGCTGCTGAGGATTTCCCTACACGGCGTTGGCCGTGCAAGATTGCCCAATTTGAGAGCGGCCGGCCAAATCTTTCCTCGGATTGTAAAACAGATCCCTGAACATCTTTAAGCCATTGCATAATTTTTGAGAGTAATTCTTCCCGGTCATAAAATCCCAGCCGGTTGCGCACTTCTTGCTCCCAGAAGGGGTCGTAGAGGTTGTTTTTCGGTGTGCTGTGTGCCAGAATCTGCGCAATGGACGCATTTTTGGTCAGGATACGGCGCAGTCCGCGCACTTGATCCAGTTCCTCATGGATTTTGGAAAAATTATCCTTGTTGGTGGTTGAAATGATGAGCTGTACGTGCGCATTGCCGCTGACTGCTTTTTGAGCTTCTACGGCAACTACCTGGCATTCCCGAAATGGATAAATGCATTCCAGTAGATCATATAACAATCTGGGGCGGTCCATTCCGTCAATTTCAAAGACCATTGTCTCGACAGCCGGGGTGCTGGCTTCTACCCAGCGAATTGGCAGCGTATTGGATGTGTTTTTTAGCGCGCAAACCTTTGATAATCGGCTGTGGACCAAGATCTGCTCTTTGTGGCGGTTGGCCTGCCGTATGACTGCCAGGATTGGTTCGCCGGGGATTGGCCGGCAGGTCGGGCAAATGGAAATCTGCCGGGGCGGGTAAGGCAGGTGATCTCCATTCATATCCACGACAATGGGGGTAAATTCATCCGAGACGAGGTGATTAATCAGGCGGTCTAAGATGGGCTGGTTTATATTGGTCTCTTTTTCGGTAAAGATCTGCTCATATAAGGCGGGTACGGGGCATTTTTGCTCTTCACTGGCGAAACGGTACAGGAAAGATTCGAGCCGGGACGTGGTGATGTTGAGTGTGTATTTGCGTCTTTCGCGATAATATTTTTCCAGCTTGGATACAGCTTCTTCGATCAATTGCCGTCCGGGGTGAATTGCCTCGGCGCGGCTGCTCAGTTGGCGGCGAATTTTTGCCCGTGCCCGCCCGGATTGCACGCTGTTTAGCCAGGAAAAATCCAATCCGGAATTGTTCAGGCTAAAGGTGATTTTGACCATATCGCCGTTGCGGAGCGGGTAGTTAAACGGCACAGTCCGGCTGTTTACTTCGGCTTTGAGGGCATGGTGCCCGATTTCGGTGTGGATCATGTAGGCAAAATCAAGCGGGGTCGAACCCTTTTCCATAAGGATAATATCGCCTTTGGGGGTGATGACATACAAAGGGTCCGATTGGGTATTTAATTCATGCTTTGCAATGTAATCCTGGATGGTGGTGTGTTCTTTCGCTTTTCGTAAGGTGTTTAATCGCTCAGAGAGTTCGGGGAGCCGGTTCCACCAGGTGTTGATGCCTTTATCTGCGCCTGGAAATCCAAATTTTGCGGCCTGAATTCCGTTTTCATTAATGGCGTGCATGGCTTTGGTTACGATCCGGCAGTCCACCAAAATTTCATTGGTTTTATGGTCGCGATCTACCCATTTAAAACTCATCGCGGTGTGGATCGAGCGGTAGCCGTTGGATTGCGGTGCAGCGATAAAATCTTCAAATCGCTCGGAATACCGCGGAGCAACCGGTTTTCCTAATTGGTGAATGATGCCTAAAATCTGGTAGCATTCATTCTCTGTCTGGCAAAAAATACGGATGCGCAGGCGGTAGATCTGGTCTTCGATGTTTTCGCCTTGCCTGGCGCGTTTGATAATTCCCCCCGGAGGTGCCTGGCGGATGGTCACCAGCGGCCGGTGCTGCATACCTGTGTTTTTGCAGGCAGCCCAAATCTTCTGCCGCAAACGGATGAACGCTTCAGTGCGTTTCAGGTGTGTCTTGTTGGTATCAAGCCAGTGTTGGTGCTCCGAGCTGGCGGCAGGTGTTTCACGACGGTATTGATAAGCCTTGCGCAGCTTACTGCGGATCCCATCTAATGAATACCATTGTTCACTGCCAATTAGCTGGATCACTTTTTGATATTCCAGCATACTTTTGGGGCTGCTTTGATAATTATACAGGCTGACAGTCTCTACCCAATTGCGTCTCAGCCGCCACAGGCCCAATATTTCTGCCAGGAGAATAAAAATTTGTTCCGTCTCCTGGATCACATTAGGGTTTTTCATGATCTCCAGGTGGGCATTGTGCTGGGCCATAATGATCAAGGGGAGCTGTGCATTGGTTTGATCGGTGTAAATCATGCGCACCAGCTGGCGTAAGCGCTGTGAATAATATTCCGGGCTGCGCGGTGGGCGCTCTGGTCGCGAAGGCTGCATGTTCTCCGGCCGCCATTTTAAGACCTGCAAGGCCATGTCCAGTGCTTCCGGGGTAACCAGGTTGGCCAACGCTGCTGGCGTGATCAGGTTGTTGTGAAGCAGGGGCGTGATTTGAATTGCCACCAGCGCCGATTCTGGTAGTTTCCACTCGATTGCTTTTTGAACTGTTTTTTGAATGACATCCAGTGCAAGCGGCGGTAATTGATCCGCAAGTTCCGGGCGGCTGGCTAACCATGCCAGGATAGATGCACTGCTTTGCGTTTGTGTGGAAGATATGTTCATAAGAATCGTTTCCCCTTGAGAATTATCATACATTTATTAAGATTTTCTGTCAATCAAATTTCAAAAACCTCTTGAAAATATGATATATATCGTGTATAGTATTGATATAATCATTCAAGTAATTGAGAGCAATCAATCACAAAAATAGAAATTTTCAATAATTGCTCTCGAGGAGGGTGATGGAAATGATGCTCCAAAAAGTTTTGGCGCTCTGGGGGGAGCAAATATAGTAACTGAGGATCTGTCCTCACCCAGAAATACGCCCAGTCATCTTGACCGATCATTTGCACGTTCAAACGGGAGGGCTAAAGATGAATAACGGGATAGGTTTCTTCTTGATCTTCGCTCTACTTGCCGCAATCCTTGGCGGCGGTGGGGTACTGGTGGAAAAATATGTTGACCTCAAAGAGCAATACAGCCAACTCGCAGCTCAAAATGAGGAACTCTCACGACAAATTGAGCAGCTGAAAAATGACCTGGATCGAGCCGGGCAGCAGGTGGAAGAATATAAAACCCGGCTGGCTGAAACGGAAACTAAACTGACGGAAGCACTGGCTGCACAAAGCAGCAATCAAGCTACCATCCAACAGCTTCAAGCGCAGATCGCGCAGTACGAGCAAAAAATCACTGAGCTGGACCAAACTCGTGTGGATCTGGAAAAGAAGCTGGCGGAAACTCAGGCGAATTTGACGGCACAGGAAACGACTGAACCTGAATCTTCCAAAGTGATTATCCCGGTAACAGGGGAGGACCAGACCCATGCAGCCTGGCCAATGGACGTGACGGTAAGCCTGGCGCTGCTGGTTGGCCTGGTGGGAACGAGCGGTGGTTACCTGGCAGGACGCAGACCTGAAAAACCGCGGAATGTGGTGCAGCCGGTCCCAAATCGCGGCAGACCGCAGCCGAAGGACCGCGTGACCGTCAAGATGAGCCGGGAGGAAGCCGATCAATATATCCAATGGCGCCAGGGGCGGTAATCTCCGGTCGTTACCGCCTGAGGCGTGTGGGGGCAGCAAGTTCTAAGGGGGGCTTGCTGCCCAATTTTTTTATCGTTTGCCGTGTTGTTTCAACCGGTCCCATATCCAGCCGCTGGCCAATACCAACGCGCTGAATCCAACAATCATCAACAGCATAGGAATAAATGGAATATTGGTGCCGCCGATGTAATAGCGCACAGTGTACCAGTAGAGGAAGAAGGCAACAAAAATGCCCAGGCAGGCTGCCCAGCGCCATAACCAGGGATCGCGATGCTCGCGCGCCCAGGTCCAGCCCCAGCCGCATAGTGTGGCTATCCAGACCAGGAAATGGGTGCGGTAGCGCGGATTGTCCCAGAGGTCGCCCCCAGCCCGGAATGAGGAGGGCAGGATCCAGCCAATGCTGGCCAAGAGGGCAAAAGCCAGGATGGGGCGGTGCTCGCGGGGCAAGGCTTTCCAGAGGGCAAACATGCTGTACAGAAGCAGCGGCAGCAAGGCATACCACCCCAATGAGCGGAAGATCGTAATCGCTTTGGCGAACGCGGAGGAAGGTTCAAGGATGGCTGCCGGTAAAACCGGCTGCAGCAGCCCGTAAGCAGTCAGGAAGGGTAGGCGCAGGTCTTCTCCGTAGGTCTGGATGAGCGCAGCAATCCAGCCGGAACCCTGTTCCGTCATTTTCATATCAAACAGGCCAGTGATAAATAACCACTGCCAGGAAAGTTTAATAAAGAGAACAATCGATGCAGCAATGGCAAGGTATAACAGGGCTTTCTGCCAGGCAGGACGCTGCTGGGTGACCATGATGAGCATATAGACCGCACTGGCAGCAGCGAAGAAAAATGCCACCCGCGTAGATATCAGAGTCATGAAAACGATACTGGCGATGAATAACGGCCAGCGGAAGGATCGCAAGTCTTTGATGGTGACCAGGGCGTAGAAAGCCATTGCACCCAGCCCCATCAGGTAGGGTTCGCGCATGTGGGTAGCGCCCATCAGCAGGCTTTCCGGGTATAGGGTGAAGATCCAGCCTGCAGACAGGGCAATTTTCTTGCCCAGGGATTGATTTAACCCTTTGAATAAAAAGGGAATGCCGATTGTGCCCAATACAGCAGAGAGGATCAACATTAGCTCAGGACGGTGCGCATCCGGGCTAAAAAGCCGGTAAACCAGCGATGAAAAGGCCAGCAGACCACCGTACTGGTCGGAGATGAAATCGCTGCCAAAGGCGCGTAAGAGCGGAGCACCGGATTGTGCCAGCCCCCAGGCCTCGCTGTCGCGTTTAAAGGCGTCCAAAAATAAATAGCCAGCCTGATATTGGCTGCCTTCATAGCCGACAACCGGCAAGGCCAGATGTAGGCCCAGCCCAAGGATCAGCCGCAGGCCAAAGCCGATGAGAACCATCCAGACCAGTGTCTGTTCACTGCCTGCCCATCGGGTGACCTCCCAGAGCGCAAAAGTGCTGGCTGCAAGTAAAAAGGATGCAGAGATCCAACTGATCCAGAATGATCCGGGCATCATGGCTGCGTACAGTAATCCAATGAGCAGTCCAATTAAGGAAGAGAAAATCAGCCGGTGGGTTCTTTTTGAGGGGGTAAATGTTTTCATAGTGAATTATTTGAAATCGTATTTTGCTCGAAAAATTATAACATGCCATCCAGCCTGGGCTGCATTGTCTGGCCGCTGCGGATGAGGCAGGCAAGTTTTGTTATAATCGGGAGTGTGTTGGAATTAATTTACACCAATAAGGGATTTCCATGCTTCTATTGATCGCCGCTGCGCTGGTACTGCTGTTTAGTTTGTTGGTTACATCTATTATTGCGCCCAAAGAGCGCTCCACAGCAATTCTTAGTATTTACTTGTTATCTTTCGCAAATATTGTGTTGGTTGGGGAAGCGGCTGGTTTGGTTTACCAGCTCAATTCGCAACTTTTCTTTCTGATTGGCCACGCACTGCTGGTCATTGCGGCCGGTTTCTTCTGGTTCCGGGCGGGCAGACCGGCCTTGTTAGGAAGTTTGCGGCTGCCGAAGCGCGTTCCAACCTGGGGTGAATGGGCGGCTTTGTTTAAGCGTTGGCCGGGGCTATCATTTCTCGGTGTCAGCGTTACCCTGGTGTATTTGTTTAATGCTTTTTTGATTATCTGGTTCCCGCCCAACACCAACGACAGTATGTCCACACATATGTCGCGGATTGGTTTCTGGCTGCAGCACGGCTCGTTCATGCCCTGGCCTTCTCCCTATATCTGGCAATTGATCTATCCGATCAATGCTCAGACCAATATGCTGTGGACGATTTTATTCTGGGGTAGAGATACATTTGCGGAATTTGTCCAATATGCGGGCGGGTTAAGCTGCATCGTCGCGGTTTTTGCACTGGCGCGGCGGCTGGGTTTTCAGCGTCCGCAGGCGTTTTTTGCTTCCATGATGTTTGCCACCTTTCCGCAAGTGCTGCTGCAATCTACAACCACGCAAAATGACCTGGTTGTGGCAGGAATATTTTTAGCGGCGGTTGTACTGCTGTTTGCTGGCCTGGATCAACGCAGAACTGCCCTTTTGATCGTGTCCGCTCTGGGTATTGGTTTGGCGCTGGGAACAAAGCAGACCGTCTTGTTCATGCTGCCCGGGTTGGCTGTGTCGTTGCTGTTTGTTTGGATTTTCCGAGGAAAACAAATCTTTCCATACTTGTTGAAATGGGGATTCGCTGTCATTGTCGCTATTGGGCTGGTAGGCAGCTACATGTATGGTATTAATTTTCGTTTGTACGGTAATCCGCTTGGCCCAAAGGATATTGTCAGCAAGAATACCGGAAATTTGCAGCCCGATATGATTTTGCAGAGCGCAGTGATCAATTCGTCCCGATTGCTTTATCAATCGGTAGATCCAACCGGCTTGCCTGACCGTGTGAATGAGCTGTTTGTCCCAGCCAGAGCAGCGGCAGGGCGGGTAATTTTTGATACGCTGAATATTCCGGTGGAAGAACCGGTTTTTGTCTTTTCGAACCATCGGTTTAAACTGGATTATCGCCCATTAATCCATGAAGATGAAGCCTGGTTTGGTCCCTTGGGCTTTTTGTTACTGTTTCCAATGACAGTGATTGGATTTGTAAAAGGAATAAAGCGCAAAGAAGTATATTCCATTGGATTGGCACTGTTTGCGGCCTTGTTTTTGTTTTGTGATGCTGCTTTACGCCCAGGCTGGGATTTGTTTCAAAGCCGCTATTTTATTGCTGCGGTTGGCTTAATTACGGCCTATGCGGGGGGAATCGTTTCTAGAAACTTGATTCCTCGGATTCTTAGGGGGTTGGCTATTGGCCTGGCCATTGCGGTGATGTTAAATGTAACGGTCTATAACTATGGAAAGCCTGTGTTAAAAGATATGGTTTGGAAGGGGGACCGGACATCGTTAATGGTGATCCAGGGCGGATATATGAAAGGGCCAGTCATGATGGTGGAAAGCTACGTTCCAGAAGATGCGGTGCTCGGTTTATATTCGTTTAAGGGCTATTGGGATTATCCCTATTTTGGTGAAGAATTTACACGAACGATAATCCCGGTCTATCCTTATGAAAACATTGATAATCCTCAGTGGATTGATGAGCAGAAAATTCAATATCTTTTGTTTCGCAATAATCCGGACGAGATCGTTGAAAAGGCTGAGAACCTCGAATTGGTGACCTGGATCGATGGCTGGGAATTATATAAGGTGACTCGTTGAGATATTTGTGAAAAATTATACATCGCAGCGAATCCGGTTGAACTCATCAACCGGATTCATTAAAATAATTATTAGAATCGGAGTAAATTTCTGAGGATTCTTTAGACCTTTATATGAATCATGCAAAATTTACTAATTTCTAACTAAAATAGTATTGACAAACATATTTTCCGCCGTAGAATTAGGATAAATTAGGTGGTAATTGATTTGGTTGTACCTTGATAAAACAACAAAATGATTGGCGGCGTTGATCCGATACCTTTAAATTGGTCGCTTTCTCAAACGAAAAGTTGAGAGAGGTATCGGGGAGCCAGTAGCGAAACCGGCCAAGCCAATTGCCCGGTTTCGTTTGTTTTTAATCGGGATTTGTATCTGGTAGAGCGAAAGCTCCGACCTGTTCGTCATCCGCCGTTATTCGTTTTGTTTCCCTGAATTCAATGGGAGGGTAAAGATGAAAACAACATTCATCACAAAAGTTCTTAGAAATGCAGCCAACACATTTTATACCCTGGGGGTAATCACTTTGCTGGCTGGAATGATCCTTGGCCTGGTTGTTAAACCAGCCGCGGCTGCTGGTAACCCATCGGGAAATTCGATTGTGGTTTATGACGGCTGCCATGGGGATTGTGATCAGATCTGGGCACAGGTTTGTAATACAGGATCAGAGGATGTTTCTATAACCGAGGACCTTCCTTTTGATGTGTATTACTCTGTTTCCGGTGATCCGAAAAGCGGCTCAAAGGTGGGAAGCGGCTTCCTTCAGGCTCCGTTAGCTGGGCAGCAGTGCAAGATCATCACCTTCGATCCCCAGCAGGCCGGTACATATATTTTCAAAGTGTACCAACCCGCTGGACACCCTGGAATTGGTTATGCCTGGAGTGATGCCTGCACCGTCAGTTCTTGTGTTGTGACCAAAACCCCAACCGAGACAGTTACTCCTACCGAAACTCCAACGGAAACTGTGACCCCGACAGAGACACCAACGGAAACGGTCACTCCAACTGAGACACCGACTGAAACCGTGACTCCAACCGAAACCCCGACCGAGACGGTTACCCCAACCGAAACTCCAACGGAAACCGTAACTCCGACCGAGACACCGACCAAGACGAAAACTCCGACCGAGACAGTTACTCCAACCGAGACTCCAACGGAAACCGTAACTCCGACCGAGACGGTCACTCCGACCGAAACCCCAACTGAGACGGTTACCCCAACTGAAACTCCTACGGAAACTGTAACCCCAACTGAGACTCCGACTGAGACGGTTACTCCAACGGAAACAGTCACTCCGACTGAACCACCGACCGAGACCGTTACTCCAACGCAGCCTCCAACTGAGACGGTGACCCCGACTGAGCCGCCAACGGAGACAACTACACCAACCGATCCGGGCGAAACACAAACTCCTCCGCCAACTTTGCGGCCTCCAACGGATGTCCCGAATGTGTTGATCCCCGTAACTGGTGCGGACTACGGTCCAAAGGGTCCTGCAGGTGCAGTACAGGGTGGCTTGATCAATATTGGTTTAGCGTTACTTGGTTTAGGCCTGATCAGCCAGGGTATGTCCAAGCGTCTGACGCAAAAAGCGGACAAGTAAGAAATAAAGTACCTGTAAATTGATTAACACCCCCGTAAGCAATTGCGGGGGTGTTTTATTTTGCGTAGAAATAATACCAAAATAATACAATTAACATATTGACAAATTACCATTTAAGTGTAAAATACTAATAACTAACTTTAAAAAGTCAATCCATTGTTTTTTTGGCGGCGATGATCCGTATCTTTAAATGTGGTCGCTTTTTCAGGAGTTCCTGAAAGAGGATACGAGGAGCCAGTAGCGAAACCGGCCGGTGGGCCGGCTTTTTTAATTAACAACCCAATATTGTCTCGGCGGCATTGATCCACTCACCTGACCTGGTCGCTTTCCCAGATATTTGGGAGGGGTGTGTGGGGAGCCAGTAGCGAAACCGGCCAACCGTAAATTTTCGGTTGGCCTTTGTAATTAATACAAAGGCCAATCACCACCCAATATCGCATTACACGATTGGAGGTTCGCATGAACGCAAAAGCTGTCTTCTCCAAAGCCCCAACAAAGAAATTGGCCAATCTGTTCTATACGGCCGGTGTGGTATTTCTGTTGGCTGGATTAATCCTCAATTTGATTGTAACGCCAGTGGCGGCCAAAGGTGCCGATTGGGATAAAAGCTCATTAAGCTTTAAAGGTTCTTGCACGGGCGGCTGCCAGGTGATTCAAGCCGAAGTTTGTAATGTCGGCGGGGGCAATATGCTGGGAAGCACTTCCTATGAAGTGTATTGGATTGAATCCGGTAATCCGAAAGATGGGGTTGTGGTTGGCGGCGGCACAATTTCGGCGCTGGCCTCTGGTACTTGCACTACCCTGTCCTTTAATCCGAACGGCGTAGCCGGTGAATACAAGTTCCGCGCGATCCAACGCCCCGGTCACCCGGGTACTCCTGGGCAAACTCCGGACCTGTGGAGTGACACATGCTCAGTAAGTGCTTGTGTTGTGCCAACTACTACTCCTACCCAAGAGGTTACTCCCACTGAAACGCCAACCACCACTGTAACCCCGGTTGTGACGGAGACCCCAACCGAGGAGCCGACTCAGGACCCAACCAAAACGGAAACTCCGGTCGTGACCGAGCCTCCAACGGAAGAACCGACTGAAGAACCCAGTCAGACTCCGGTTCCGACTGAAACTGTAACCCAAACTCCGACCGAAACCGAAACCATCGTTCCGACGGAGCCAACCCAGGTTCCTACTGAGGAACCGACCGAAGCACCAACGCAGCCAATTGTACCGACCGAGACGGTAACCCCGGTTCCGACTGAAACAGAAACGATTGTACCAACTCAGCCAACCGCTGAACCTACCCAGTCCGCGACACCGCAGCCTACCGACCCGGCGACTGAACAACCAACCGAACAACCAACGGAACAGCCTACCGGCCAACCCACGCAAAGCACGCCACCCAGCCAGGGAGATCCGGATCCGCAGACTCCGCCGCCCACCTTGCAACCGCCTTCAGGTGGTCCCAGCACTGTCCTGATCCCGGTTACCGGTGCTGATTTTGCCAATCCTTTCCAGGGAATTCAGAATCTGTTTGTCAATCTTGGTTTGACCTTACTGGGGCTTGGATTGGTTATCCAGGGTTTATCCCGCCGGACTAAGTAAGCATTCCTTCTCCTTAACATAAAGCAGCACCCCCCAATGACCAGTTGGGGGGTGTTGTTTTTTGCAGGCAAATTCTCAGGAGTAAGAAATGCTTTGGCCTGCCTGCTGGGATAAAGATAACTTTATCTTGTACAAATCATACCACCATCCACGAATAAGGTTGTGCCGTGAATGTAGGAAGCTTCATCGCTGGATAAGAAAAGGATAGCCGAAGCGATATCGTCTGGTTCGCCAATCCGGCGCATGGGGATTTTTTCAATAAATCCTTCCGCGGAATCCGGATCGGAGAGCAGGTTGTGGGTTAATCCAGTCAAAACCATGCCAGGACCAACCGCATTGATGTTGATGTGATACCCTGAAACATCGACAGCCGCACCCTGGGTCATCATTTTTGCCGCGCCTTTGCTGGTGTTGTAAATGCTTTGTCCCTGGCCGGCAATGACGGACATAATCGAGGTGATATTGACGATTTTTCCGTAGTCATTATCCATCATGGAGGGCAGCACAGCCCGCATGAAGAAAAACATTCCGCGCACATTGATGTCCATCACACGGTCGTATTCTTCATTTGGCATCATCGCAAAGGGCATAAACTGGCCGGTACCGGCATTGTTGACCAGGATGTCAACTTTACCGAAGGTCTCAATGGTTTTTTGCACGCAGGTTTCTACCTGTTCCTGGCTGCGTACATCCACGATCATAGAAAGGCATTCACCGCCAATGGACTCAATGGCGGCACGGGTTTCTTCCAAACCGGCGGCATTGAAGTCGCAAATGGTGACTTTGGCTTTTTCTTTGGCAAAACGAACAGCCGTTGCCTGGCCTATTCCGGAGGCTGCGCCAGTGACAATGGCGACTTTGCCTTCAAAACGGTGGCAGCGGCAGTCTGGATCAGTACAAGAACACATGGTGATTTTCTCCAATGTTTATTTCAACTGAATTCCGTATAATCCGGAGGCCGGATCCGCAAAAAAGAGCGGGATATGCGGCGGGGCGAAGGTAAATCCAACCATCAGGCCTGCCAGCAGCATAATTGCAAAGGCACCGATTGCAGCAGCGATCTTTCCCAACGGGCGGCCCGTCAGAATCCGGTAGCCGACCCATTGGCCCAGTGCGATGGAAACCAGATAGATGGCAATCGAAATCGCCAGGATATCATGACCGATGATCAGGTAAGTGGTGGTGAAGACGACAACCATTACCAAAACCATGCAGTACAGCGATGCCGCTTTGGCAAGCAGGAAATTGCGCGCGCTTTTGCGGATAAATAAGTACTCAACCGCAGCAAAGGTCAGTGTAGGAACCAGGTAGAGTTTGAGATGCTCCCAGATACTTTCGTTGATTGGCGAAATTGCCCCTGTCCAGGCATCTGGCCAGGTATCAAACAGGTAATGCCAGCGTTGGCCAAAGGCGGCAATCAGGAGAATACCGGCAATTTCCCAAATACGAATTTGTTTTTTCTCTCGTTCATCCATCGCTTTGGTTCCTTTGCGGGTGTGTTTTGTTAGCATTTAAATTTTTGATGCAGCACAAAACTACCCAATGCAAAGCTGATTTGACCAATGGAATTGGTGATTTCCTCAATCCATTGGCGGGCTACGGTCTGTTCGCCACTGGCCATGCCTGCCATGCCCATAATGCACAGGAAGGCAATGATATAAAACACCGCTGATCCGGTGATCTTCTTGCGAAAAGCGATATAAATCAAGATGCCCAATGCACCTAAATTGGAAATTGTCATAACGGCCAGTAGGGGAATTTTCCAGGGCGCAATGGCAATGGCTGCCGGTAAGACGCCCTGAGCACGTTTTTCACGAGCCAATAAAATGACGGTGATTAACATCGCCAGGAAGCCGGGGGCTAATAAAACAAATTGGATTTGGCTAAATAATTGGAAATCACCTACACCAGTTGCGAAAAGTAATTTCCAGGTTGCTTTGAGAACTCCACCGCTAAATACCAGTAACGCTCCGCCCATCAACATTCGGGCGCAAGGGCGATTGCGCTCGCGCAAGGTTAGCGCGACCAGGAAATATGCGCCGATTAAAAAAGCAATATTCGGCACAAAATCCAGCAGACTTAAACCGAGAGAGTAAGTTTCTGTCATGAGAGTTTCTCTCCTGGAGCGTATCGAGTGGATGATCCGACTTCCTGACTTTGCAGGTTTATGCAGTTGGGTCGAGTATAAAGCGAAAACCGTATACCCAGGCACCCGTATCTTCGCGCTTGTGTTTGCGCAGCACCATGCGTACTCTCGCTCCGGATTGGATGAGTGCCGGGTCTTCGCAGTCCATGATTTCACTCATGATATGCACCCCGTCATCCAGGCGGATGATGACCATTTTGCGCGGCATATAGGTCTCGTACCCCAGGGCTGGAAACCCCAGGTCATCCACTGCCACACAGGTGATTTCACCGGTTTGAGCGCAGGCATACGGCTCCATCGCCCTTTCATAACAATTGGGGCAGATCAGACCGGTGCGCGGCGGAAAGAAGACTGCTCCGCAATGGGTGCAGCGGGTACCTTCTAACCGGTAGCGCCCGGCTTTGTTGCGGTACCACAAGGCGCTGGAAAAGGTGTCCCAACGGACAAATAATTCAGGAAATTCACTACTCATGCTTACCATCCTTTCCGCAGGACACCGCAGACGTCCAACGAATGGTGCGTGCCGTAGGCTGAGTTGACCGCTACTTGCGGATCCTTCACCTGGCGCTCACCGCATTCACCGCGCAGCTGCCAGAAATTCTCTAATGTGCCTGCCAGGAAGTCGGAACCGGCTGAACCATGCCCAAAGGCTGGACCGCCGCCGTAGGTATTGATGGGGGTACGGCTGGTCAATTCCATGCCGCCTGCCTGAATATAGTCTTTGCCTTTGCCGACTTCGCAAATTCCCAACGCTTCCACCGCCATCATGCCTTCATAGGCGGTCAGGTCGTGAACCTGGACAACATCAATGTCTTTGGGACTGATCTCGGCAATCTGGTAGGCTTCTTTGGCTGCCAGCATCAGGCCGGGCAATTCAGCCAGATCGTATTCGCGCATTCCATCTACCGGATAGTTGTAGAAATTCCCGATGTAGGGGGGGCGGTAGCAATAAGCCACATCAAAGTAGGCTGGTTTATCCGTGAACTGCGCGGCCACATCTTCACCGGCTAGCAAGATACAGCTTGCCACTCCGCCGCGATTGGTGGCCTGCCGGTCGCGTTCTGCTTCGGCGGTATCGGCCATCAATTCTTCCAGCAGGGGCATTTCTTTGCCGTAGGTAGCAGCAAGCGGGTTGCGCCGGGCATACCAGTGACATTGATAGACCCAGCGGGCAGCATCTTCGATGGTTGCGCTGTATTTTTGTTTGTAATAGGCATCCCGCACCAGGCTGTACGAAATGTGTGTCATTCCGAGCATGTAGTCAAAATCTACATAATTACCCAGCGAGTTCATGGCTTCCATGCCGTCGAAAGTATCTGAGCGGGCAAAGCCAAGCACTGCGGCCACATCACAACGGCCAGAAGCAATCGCATTCCAGGCGGCATAGCCCGCGACCCCCTGGCCTGCACAGGCACTGGAAACCACCAGCGCCGGTTTGGGTAGAATTCCCAGGGCTTCCGCAAGCATTGGGCCGATGGACGAATCGGCTATATTGCGGTCGTTATAAGCGGCTGTGACCAGGTCCACCTGCGGAACGGCAGCGTTGGCAGATTTGAGCGTTTGCCAGAAGGCTTCGGTAATCATCTGCCGCCAGGTCCAATCCATTGGCACAAACGGAGCTGTGATCGCTCCACCAACCATCATGACACGTCGATTGATTTTTCCCATCCCATCCCTCCTTTTAGTAATAATTGCTGAGCTGGTTGGGAGAGCGGAGCATTTTGTGCTCAAATTTCAACATGGTGGCATAGTCCACCATAATTTTGTTATCGAGCAGCTCCATCACCATGCCAGAGGTTGGGCGGCATTCCGCGATGCGGTCGGTTGTGATCAATGACCAGGCGTCGCAGCCCGCACCGCTGCCGTAGTCAATCACGCCAATCCGTTCGTCCGGGTCAGCCCAGTCCAGGATGTGCGCTAACGAGAGCGGCACACCAGCGGCTCCGCAGTCGCCAATTTGGGGTGTCAGGACGAAGGGCAGTACCTGCATCAAGTCCAGGTTGAGTTTACCCATCACCATCAACGGTCGAATACCGTTTTTCTGCGGAACAGCGAACTTGGTAAAATCGATTGGCTGCAGGCCGGTTTTCTCAAACAGGTCTTTTCCGGCTGGAATGACGTGATCCAGCACGCCCCAGTTAGCGACCCAGCCAAAGAACCCCGCACCGGATTGGATAAAGCGTTCGCCTTCCAGCCGGAAATAGTCATTTTGATCCCATGCGTGGCTGGTGAAAGCCTCAAAACGGGCGACGAGGTCTTTTTTGCCGACAATGAATGCAACGGCTCCGGCGGAAGCTACATATTCCAGTACCATGCCCGGCGAAGTATGCCGGTTGAGGGTGTCTGCGCCGATGACCAGGGCGTACTCCATCTGCCCGGATTCCACCAGTGCAGCTGCCATGCGCAGAGCAGTGCTGCCAGATTTGTCGGCAGACTGGATATCGGTGACCAGGCTGTGCGAGGAAAGTCCTAAGGCATCCACCAGGATGGTGGCGGCAGCCTTGGTGGCATATGGGCTAGTGCCAGTGCCTAATAAGACTGCGCCAATGGCTTTTGGGTCCACGCCGCTGCGCTCCAGTGCTTGCCGGGCGGCAGCTGTGGCCAGGGTAAGGGTATCTTCTTCGGGGCCTAACACTCCCCGCTCACTGATGCTCAGTTTGTCAAACAGGTCTGTCTGAAAATTTTTCCAGACATCCCAAATGGTTTGGGCTGAGATGCGGTGTTTGGGAAGTGCGGCGCCGTACGCCACAATTCCAGTTTCCAAGGGGGTCACCATTAACCTTTCTTTGGTAGATTCCAGATACCGGAGAAGGCGATGCTGTCCATCATCGGACCCTTCATTTTGACCATTTTGGCGTTGACCAGTTTCATGGGGGGCACTTCGCCGGTAAACATCTGTACAATATGTTCGCTGTTGCCGTTGATGATCAGTTTGGGGGTTTTGGTTTCGCCTTCTTCAACCGTTGCAGCGCCGTCTTGAATGGATAGAGTGTATTTACAGGGTTCTTCACCGCCCAGATCAAATAAGATCACCCGGTTCCAGCCTTTGGCTTTTTCAGGAACGAACAGGGTGGGCAATGAGTTCATAACATCTTTAATCGTAGTCATTTGGTTTTTCTCCTTATTGAAAAAATGGTTTGGGGTTTGGAAAGATTAATCCACTGCGCCAAAAACTTTTTCCTGCACCATGATCAGGCGTTCCATATCATTGGCGGGCGTGGTGGTTAATTCAAAAATACATTCCTTGTCATCGATGCCCAGAGATTGGATCCGGCGGTATGCTGGGGAAACCATCGGCGGCATGGAAATCATCATGGTGGCTTCACCGTGCGCTTCACAATAACGGCAGATGCCGTAGCCCAGCGCGGTGGGGGACATGCCTTCCCAGGCTGCGACGCTCTGGTAAATTCCAGCCAGCTCGCAGTTTTTCAGGATGCTTTCCCGGATGGTGGCTTCACCGGCTTCACGTTCCGTGCCGGACTGGTAATACTGGTCAGCATACATGCCGCGCAATCCTAGTTCCATCAAATCGCCAATATCCTCAAAACCAGAGGCTGGCATGACATCGGCAAAAAAGGCGCGGCTGACTTCCCATTTAAAATCTTCGGCGGTGGCATCTACAGCAGCTTTGAAGGCGGCTTCTCCCTCGAGCTGCACCAGGGAAGCAGCACAAACGCCGCCCTGGATCAGATAACGGTTGTAATTGGCAACGCTGCGCAGGCAAGAAATGATCCAGGTTTCCAGCAGTTCTTCGGAAAATTGCTGTTTCGCCAGAGCATCTTCGCTGGTTTGCTGAAGGGTGCGCATGCTGTCAGCCCAATTTGCAGGCGTCTCCAGTCCTTTTTGCACCAGCACCTCGAATTTTTCCGGCGCAATGATCTCTTCTCGGCGGATCAATTCGCGCATATCGTCCAGATAGCGCTCCAGGTACTGGCTGGTTTTTTGGGTAATGATCGGATCATCCATCCACTCTGGGTGGTTGCTGCCGCGTAATAAGGTTTGCAGACGCAGCGGCATTTCATGCTCTACGCTAACCCAATAGGCCGTAATGACGCGCAAACCCGGATAAACGTCACCGTTGGGTAAATCTTCCCCGCGGTACAGGGTTTCAAACTGGCCTGCTTGCCATAGACGGCGGGCATGGCTGAGATTGAGTGCCCATTTATGGTTATGAAATTCACGATAATACATCTTTCTCCTCCTGCTTTCAGGGTTGAATTAGGCAATAGGAACACAAACTCTTCGGGAGTGAAAAAACTTCCCGCTGAAAAGTTTTATTGAGTTGACTATTTGGCTGGCTACGACTCGGACTGTAAAATCACCCCTTTGCGGCTGTCGAGGACATCGTCTCGAATGGTGGTTGGCGGGGTGGTTACCAATAAAATCAACGCAGGCAGTTCCTGGCTGGCATTGATGATGCGGTGGGCTGGAAAGCCGTAATAATAGGCAGAGTCACCGGTATTGAGCAAGATATTCTCGCCTTTTTCCGAAAGCAGGCGGACCTGGCCTTCCAATACATACAAGAGCATATCGCCGTCCACCGTGCGAAATTCACTGTCGCCGTGGCCGGGTCCGATGCGGATTAACAGGGGTTCCATTTTTGCGCCGCTGCGGCTGGCTAATAATAAAAATACCGAATGGTTGTGCGCAATGGCTGCCATGCGGTTTTTGATTTCGTCCTGGCGGGTGACCAGGATACTGTTATCTTGCAGGTCTTGAAATAAATTCACCAGGCGCACACCGTAACAGCGGGCTAATTTTTCCAGATGGTCCACACTGATGGAAACTTTATCCCGTTCCACCAGGCTTAAAAACGAAACCGATAACCCGGTTGAATCGGAGACCTGTTTCAGGGTTAACTCTTTGGATGCTCTTAGTTCGCGCAGTCGTTCACCCAATTGAGCCATAGCGCACCTCGGTTTATTTTCTGTATATGAAAATATTTCAATTTCATAGTACAGCGATTTTAGTATATTGTCAATAAGGATGAAAAATTTTAATATATGAAAATAATGGTTTCCCTGGCTTTAAATTAATTGATGGGAAACATTACCAGACAGGATGATGAAGCATTTGGCGTTATCGATAGAAAAGCCGAAAAGCAAATTATAATTGGATTAACTTGTCTTTCACAAAAGGAATCGAACATGCCTCCTTATTCCTTAACACGCGGCCGGTTTTCACTCGATACCGATCCTGCTAGGCTGCAGGTTCAGGTAGTTGCTGATTTTTTGAATCATGATTCTTACTGGGCGCAGAACCGGCCGTTGGAAACGATCCAAAAATCGATCCAAAATTCGCTCTGTTTTGGTTTGTATGATGGAGAACAGCAGATCGGTTTTGCGCGCGTGGTGACCGATTATGCGACCTTTGCCTGGTTGTGCGATGTGTTTGTGCTGGATGCTTATCGCGGGCAGGGTTTGGGAAAATGGCTGGTGGAAAGTTTGGTCCAGCATCCTGATTTGAAAAATATCCGCCGGATGATATTGGCAACGCGCGATGCGCATGAGTTATACCGTGCCTACGGCCAATTTACGGAACTGTCTAAACCGGAAAATATGATGGAACGTTTGAACTTGTCTTGATGAGCCGGTGTGCAGCAGTCAATTATGCGGTTGATTCAAGAAATCCGGTAAAAATTTATTAAAGTTTATACAAAATTCATACAATCCCTCGCTATAATATTTGACATAACCAGTCTGATTTGTTAGCATGAAAAAGATAAAAAAGACTGGTAAGAAGAAACGATAACCGGTGTTGAGAATGCGAGGGTAAAATCATGAAATGGTCGTGGAAAGTTGCAACGATTGCTGGTATTGATCTCCGCATCCACGCCACATTCTTGTTGATTGTCGGCTGGATCGGGTTTACGTATTACTTAAACGAGGGCACCTTACAGGCAGCACTCAATGGGATTTTGTTCTTGTTGGCCTTGTTTGCCTGTGTGGTACTGCATGAGCTAGGACATGCACTGGCTGCACGAAAATTTGGCATACCTACCCGCGATATTACCTTGCTGCCGATTGGCGGTGTGGCGCGATTAGAGAGGATGCCGGAAAAACCAGCCCAGGAATTATGGGTGGCTCTGGCTGGCCCACTGGTTAATGTGGGTATCAGTATTGCGCTGCTGGCCTGGTTAGGGATTACCAATTTATTCCAGCCCGAAAATATCCTTAACATGCTGAATTCGTCATTTGTGGGTCGCTTGTTGAGTGTCAATTTGTTCCTGGCGCTGTTCAATCTAATTCCGGCCTTCCCAATGGATGGCGGCCGGGTGGTGCGGGCTTTACTGGCCACTCGTTTAGAATATTCGCGGGCAACCCGCATTGCAGCTACTTTGGGGCAGGCAATTGCCTTTATATTTGGCTTTGTCGGGTTGTTTACCAATCCATTCCTGGTTTTCATTGCCCTGTTTGTCTATATTGGCGCGGGTCAAGAAGCCAGCCTGGTGCAGGCAAAAAGTGCGATGGATGGTATCCCGGTGGCAGATGCTATGTTGACCGATTTCAAAACAATCTCTGCGGACGACTCGCTTTCGCGGGCGGTCTCTTTACTGATGAGCGGTTCGCAGCAGGATTTCCCGGTTGTGGCAGATGGCCGCGTGGTTGGGGTGCTGACGCGCCAGGGATTGGTCTCTGCGCTGCAGCAGTATGGAGAACAGGCTTCTGTATCCAATGGTATGGTGTGTGAATTCCGCAGCGTGGATGCAGCGGACATGCTGGAGGCAGTATCTCGGCAGTTGCAGGATCAGGATTGCCATACGCTTCCGGTGCTGCGGAATGGGGCGTTGGTTGGTTTGATTACCATGGAAAATATCGGTGAGTTTTTGATGATCCGCTCTGCAATGAAGAAATCCACCGCAAAAATTCAGCCGTTGATGGGATAACATGATCATGAATAGAAAAAGACAGGCCGCGTAAGCGGCCTGTTGGTTTATTCTTTAGAGGTATCTACTTCTCCAATTTTGGTGCGGGTGATTTTTACCACCACTCCTGCGGAAGTAGGGTCGGGGCAGCGCACATACTCGGTGGTGATACCGTTTGGATCGATTTGTTTTTCGTACGGTGTGCCGCGGTAGCTCCAGGGCAAATTACCGCCAAAGATCAAAATTCGGACCATGCTGTTCAGACTGTCTTGCAGCCAGGGGCAAATGCGCGACTGGTCTTGCGGGTAGCGAAAGGTATCGCCAACCTTGTGGGCTTTGCAGTGTTCGCCTTCAATGACTTCCAGGTCTATGCGGTAAATGTTTTGCATGATGGTTTCATCCTGATATGAGTTAAATAAATTATATCAAAGGCCAGAGGAATTTTTTTATGGGGGAACAAAATTTATGTTAAAATCAAAATTGGTGCGATTTCCCCTGGGCATAAATGCCCCTCGCACCTTTTGTTTCCCCCTAAGGAAAATATTGCCGTTAGCATTGTTGCATAACATCGATCTTACTGGGTTAGCGGGGTAAATTCCAGCCAAATCGAACACACTTTGAACAGCAAATGAACATCGATATATCCAATATTACGTCCGAATCCGTAGAAAACTGCTTAAAAGCACTCCGGAGTGGTGAAGTGTTCCAAGACCCAATCGCAAGGATGAATTGGGCAGTGGGGCGTTCTCCTGGAGAAAATCAGCTTGCCTTGGAAGATACTTTGCACGAGCTGATAGAAAATTCCTATAAGGAAGCTCGCTATCGACTGGGATTACCGGATGCGCAGCCTGATACGCGTGCGGAAGCGCTCCGGCAAATTGAAGCAGATTTCCGCACGGGTAACAGCAGCCTGGAGAGTTGGAGTGCGCTGTATTTTCGTTACCACTGCGCTATGGATTTTTCTGTGGAGGAACTTTCTACCGCGGCCAATGTGGTTCCGCAGCAATTTCGCCGGCATATCAAACAAGCGCTGGCCTGGTTGGCGCAAAAGCTACAGCGCAAGGCGATTGAAGTTCAAAAGAAAACTGGCGCTGGGCACCAACATTTGCCGCTGCCGGAATTCACCCAATTGATTGGGGTACAGACTTACCTTGACCGTTTAGTCCAGAGTTTTAGCAGCCCGGACGGTGCGTCTCTGGTCAGTTTGGAGGGCATCGGCGGGATTGGAAAAACTGCCCTGGCGCGCGCTTTTGTGGCTTCAACGGAGGTCGCGGCAGCCTGGCAGAAGATCCTCTGGGTGAGTGCGCGGCAGAATATTCTTGCAGATGATGGACGGTTAGCGTCTGAATCGGGCTCGGCCAACACGTTGGAAGATATCAGTTCCCGCTTGCTGGAACAGGCGGGGCTTGCTCACCTGGCAGGTAAGCCGCTGGCTGAGTGTTTGGAAAGTCTGCAAACTGCTTTTCTCCGGGAAAAAATGCTGGTTGTGGTGGATAACCTGGAAACCGCGCAAGAATATCGCCAATTAATCCCTGCGTTTGCGAAAATTGCCGGGCAGAGCCGTTTTTTAATTACTTCGCGCCAATCATTGCAGGAATTTCCTTATGTACAGTGTATCTCCTTAAGCGAGCTGGATTTTCAGCGTGCGTATGATTTAATCCGGGTTGAGATTGCTCGCCGGGGGCATCGGGTAACTTTGTCGCAGGCTCATTTTGGCGAGCTGATTAGTGTAATTGGGGGGCTGCCGTTGGCTCTTAAATTGGTTGCTGCCCAGTTGAAATTACGCCCATTCCAGGAAATTTTGGATGGCTTTCGCCGTGCCAGTGCTGGGGTTGATGGTCTGTATCGCTATTTGTATTGGCAAACCTGGCAGGTTTTAAATGATCCGGCCAGGCGGCTGCTGCTTTCGTTCCTGTCGGCTGACCCTGAGGGAGAAGACATCGACTTTTTGCGGCTCATGAGCGGGCAGGCGAATGAGGAATTTCTCGCTGCCTTGCGCGAACTAGACCAGTTCTCGCTATTAGAAATTGGCGGCAGTGTGGAGCGGACCTTGTACCGCCTGCACCGTTTGACGGTTACATTTTTACAAACCGATATTTTGAAACTGTGGTAACGAGTTCTGATTAATGATGCTGCAATCGGTTCCAAATTATTCCACAGGGCAAAATTGGGCGCAGGAGTATGTTTTGATTCTGGACCAGAAGTTGAATCGTTCGATTCGGCTGTTAAAAGATTCTGATCCGGCCAATGTCCGTCTGCATGTGCGCAGTTTCTTAACCCTGTTAAGTGAATCGCACCGCTACGCTATTTTGTTGAATCAATCGTTGGAGTTGATCTCTGCACTGCATCCTTTCCCTTTGCGTTGGGGATTAGGCGCTACCTGGGAACCTGAACTGCTCTTTGCTTTAGAACATACTCCGGCTGACCTGGATGCACAGCGGAGCATTTATCAATGCGCACTGGGTGATTTGTATATGTATCGGGGGCAGTTTGCGCAGGCGATTGAATTTGGTACCGCAGTTCTGGCTGCTACAAATGTGCCTGGATTGATTGCAGCCCGCGCTTGCCGGTTGGTTTTTCTGAGTTTGCGTTCGATGGGACGCTCGCAAGAGGCCAGCCGTTTAATTGAACAGATGCAAGAGCGCTTTTTCGCCAATGCGGCCATTGAGACCATTCCATCCCAGGCGGCCCCAGCGTGGCTGCAGTTTAATCAATGCCAGTTGGAACTACTGCGCGAGCAAGGGAAAATCACCCAGGCGCTTGAACTGGTTGGGCAGATGATTGGGCTGGATCAGCAGGCAGGCTGCCTAGACCGGATCCTGACCGCAGAATTGCTGACCCACCGCTCTACCTTGCTGTGGGTGCAGGGACAATATCAGGCAGCGGTGCAGGATTTACATCAAGCCATCCGGTTTTACCAGCAAGAAGATCATCAATTTAATGGAGAGTCCCTCTACAGCAATTTGGGGCTGGTATATTGGACAATGGGCGAGCTGGATCTGGCTGAACAATCTTTGCGCCGGTCTATCCAATATTACCGCCAGACGGGTTCGGATCATTTGCTGGCTTATGATATTGGCAACCAGGGCCTGGTCTCTTTTGCTCGCGGGGATGTAGAGGATGCTCTACGGCTCACCCGAGAGCATATTGAGCTGGCTCAAAAATTAAGTTTTGTTGCTGAATATAACCGTGGGCGCAGAAATTTGGGCACTATTCTGTATTATTTTGGAGAATATGAGCAGGCGATTGTTGAACTGGATGCCTGCCATGCCTACTATGAAAAGCGCGGCTCGCGAAATGCCTATATGCTGGACCTTGTCTGGCTGGCATTGTGTTATGCCGGACTGGGAGAGCGCGAGAAAGCTGTGCGCATTGTTCGCGAGGTTTTGGCCTGGAGCCAGCAGCAAGGCGCAGTTGTTTTGGAGCAAATCACCTTGCGCGGCCTGGCCTATTTACTGCCGCGAGAGGAACAAGCGCCGTACCTGTTGCGCAGCCTGGAAATTGCCAATGCCTCAGAGCGCAAACTGGAGCAAGCGGCGGTTTATCTGGCTTTTGGCGCAGTGGGCGAGGATGAAAAGCGAATGGCGTACTGGCAGCAAGGCGTGCAGATGATGGAAGAGATTGGGGCAGCGCTTTGGCTGGAGGCGACCTCGCCGGACCAGCCCCCGTTAATTCCTTTGCTGTTGTGACGGTATAGGTTGAATAAATAGAACCACCGCTCGATGATGTTTTTTTACGAGCGGTGGTTCTATATTATTAAGGATTTTTAATCGTCCAGGAGACGGCGTTCCCCTTCGAGCTGGCGGATTTCGGTGGCATCCTGGCTGACTTCCAGCGTTCCTTTATAGGTGCCGGCTGTATCACGCAAGGCAAAATAGCGGATATGGATAAAACGGCCACCCATCTGGATCCAGAACTCAGCATTGCTGCGGGTTCCGGCGCGAAAATCATCCAGGATTTTTTGCACCCGGTGAACGGATTGCGGCGGGTGACAATTTTGCACCTTGCGGCCAATAATTGCCGCAGTGCGGGTAAAGATGCGCTCGCGGGTTTGTGAGTAATAGCGCACCTCATCATTCTCATCTACATACGTTACATCTACCGGTAAATTAACCAGCATCAGGTTGATTTGCTCTGCGGTCAAGAAACCCGTATCAAGCTGAACCGTTGAAGTGGGTGATGCCATTTCCACCTGCTGGGGTGCAAATGCTGCAACCTCTGGCACGGATAATAGCGTCGGTGCTTCTAAGATAAAATAACCGATCTCATCTTCGTGTGCGCGGATGGCCGCCCACTGACTGTGGTTTAAGTATTCGAGCGAAGCTGGGAAGAGGATTTTTTCTTCTTTGTAGATCATTTCCCGCATGGCCTGGCTGACCTCTGAGAGGCGGGTAGTGACTTTAGTTTGACTTGCGTTTCCAAATGCAAGCAAACGCGCCAGGGCTTTGAGTTGGGCACGAATTTCATCGTGCTTGCCCCACATCACCTTGGATGGACCGGTAAAGCCGCGCTGCTCCAGGTAGGGAAACAGTAAATTCTCTTTTCGCAGGTAATGGCGGTCATAAGTCATCAGGGTTTGCAATTGTTCAAAGATGCGTGCTGAAATGGTTTTCCAGTCTTCAGGAAGGTTGAGGCTGGCTTGAATTTCATCCAGGTGCTGTTCCAGGCGGCGGTTTTCGGTCAAAAAAGTGTGGATTGGGTGGCCGGGCTGCGACTGTGGATCGGCATTTCCGTCAAGCAGGTCACGGAATACAGCGACATGCACATCGCACAGGTTTTGAATTTCACTGATCGGAGTACCTTCACGGATCAATTCTTGTTCTACTTCGGATAATTCGGTGGAGCTGATCTGGCTGACCAGTGAACCGTATTTTGCTTTTACTTCTTCAACCGGCGTGCCGGTATTGATCTGGCTTAAAATCTGTTTGACCAGGGCTTTGCGCTGGGTGACGTTGTTGATGTGTTCGCTCATGAATAACCTCGCAAGAAAGACGTTTGATGTTTATGGATAAATATTACCAATATTATCCGTGTAATTCTTTGCGCTAGAGCAAATAACAAAGCCGCCCTACCCTGCTTATCATCAAAATTTCCATATCAATAAAAAATCCCGGCAGTGGAACCTTACCGGGATTTGAGCAGCTAACCTGCGGCGTGCGCATGCCGCCCTTTGTAGCGGCAGGTTTCGTTCAGAGAGCAGTATTCGCAAGGCAGCCCTTCGGCGGGCACCAGGTTCTTTCCAAAACCGATCACAGCCGATGCTGTTTTACGCGGCAGCATCTGCCAGCCGGGGGTAACCCGGACTCCAATTTCACGCGTATCGAGTGCGGCGAATATTTGCGGCTGGCCTTCCTCCACCGTCCAATCCTTCATGCCTGGGCTGACAAATATGGACAATTGCATATTTTGCCGGGCAGCCAGGTCTTCATAATGATGAAATAACCGCCCGCCCATCGCATCGATTGCACCGGTACCCAGACCGTCTAACGCCAGACCGTAAGAGGGCTCGCGTGCCATCTCTTCGGCAATGCGGGCTTCTAATTCTTCACCAACTGTGTAAACCATCAAAGCCACTTTTTGAGCGGCGGAAAGGTGCTGGGCAATGGCCTGGCCGTGTAAGGCAAACCCATTTTCTAATTCCAACCGGTTGTGAGTAAATGAACGAACTTCTAAAAATTGAATGGCAGCCTGTGGTTTGAGCAGGGGCAGGCCATCTTGCAAGGCACGGGCAGCGATATCGACCAACTGAGGCCGGCGGGCACGCAGTTTTTGAGGATCGGCGCCCTGACCCATTAAGACCCAATCGACATCTAATCCCAAATCCTCGGGTGTATAACGAATAATTTGTGGGGAAGGTGACATTTGTTGTGATCCTTTATGGGGCAGTTTGCCACAACCGCAGCATGCCGGAAGAAGTGACGGCAGCCAATGTTTGACCATCCGGAGAGAAACTGACATCATTGAAACTGTTGGCATCTCCGTTGAGCCTGGTTACCGGCTGCCAGGTGGACGTATCAAGCAAAATGATTTCTGGACCTGCCGCAGCGGCTAACATCTTTTCATCAGGAGAGAAGGCCAGACGGTACGCGGGTGTATCCAGCGTGATTTTTTGCAGTGTCTGGCCGCTGGCGGTATCCCAAAGGTAAATCAGGGGCAGGAAATTGCCGTCCAGTGTGCCGCCCGCTGATGTGACCAGCCAGGGATGATCTTTGGCTAGCACAAACGCGCTGACAAAATCTTCATGGCTAAAGGTAGGGCTGAGCTGGCCATTAACCATATTTTGAATCTGGATCGTGCCGCGCGCTGCATATACAATCTCGGTTACACTGGGGGCAAAGGTCACGGCATAGACCGGAGCGGCGGTTTCAAATCCGCCGACCTTGAAACGAAATTCACCGCTGGCCACATCCCAGATGGTTGCACCAAATTCATCGGAGCGCGCCAGTGCCAGCAGGCTGCCCTCCGGTGAAAAAGAAGCTCCCACAAACTGCTCGCCTGGGTCGATGGTTTTGAGCACCGCTCCCGTACTGATCTCGCGCAGTTCCAGGGTCAGGAAATCCTGCGAGGTGGCGACGGTTTTTGCATCGGGGGCGATATCCAGCAGCATCATGCCGTCCGGGGTGTTGTAACTGGAGGTTTCTTGCAGCGCGGCCGCATCAAAGACTTTGACCCCGCCTTCGTGCAGCACAACCAGGCTCTTTCCGTCTTGCGACCAGATCACCCGCGAGGGGTAGAGCGGCGTGCGCAGCTCGGCAGCTTGCTGCAACCCTGGCGCATTTTCCGGTTCAATGATCGCGGGACCGGCGGGCGTGCTCGTGGGAAGCGGAGTGGGTTCGAGAGTCGCGGTCGCGGTTGGCGGTGCAGCCGTGTGTGTGGGCGGGATGGGCGTGGCAGTTGGAACCGGCGCCACGGTGCAGGCGGTCAGGAGGAGGAGAAGGAGGAGAATTGATCGATTTTTCATTGTCTGTAATGTTATTTATTAAGAATCTCAAATATAAATGTTTTTAACCCATAGGGATTATTGAATTTCAATAGCAAAAAAGTAATACTATTGAAAAATATTAAACAAGGAGATGTGACAATGAAGAAATTATCGTTTCTGTTGCTGATTGTTTTAGTGACAATCTCTCTAATACAGACCCCTGTTCATGCTCAGTCAGCAACAAACACCGGGTGGACATCATCCATCACTTATTATACGACTAGTACTGATCCAAATGCTCAGTTAACAGTATATTATTACAATGGAACTTCATATTATACTGCTGGACCATTTCCCCTTGAAGCTCATGGTGCAGGCTCGATAAATATCGGATCTACGAGTGTGCCTTCGGACTTTGTTGGTTCAGCAATGATTAGCGCCAATGTGCCTATTTATGCCACTTATGTTCAGTTTGCTAAGGACGTTCCAACAGATTATTCGCGTGCTCTGTATACGGCTTTTGATGCGACTAAAGCCGGATCAACCTTTTATTTGGCTACTGTGCGTGCGAATGGGATATCAACCTCAGGTATTGGGATTCAAAATGTTGAGACATTTGAGATTACCGCTACTTTAAATTTTTATGCTGTAGGAGCATTAACTCCCACTTTTACTGCTACGGTTGATATTCCTTCTAATGCAAGTTATGTTTCAAATATCAAGAATGTACAAAACTATCCAGGCGGAAACTTTGATGGTTCATTAGTCATCACAGCAAAGAAAAAGGGTGATAACACAGTTGATGGTCGTGTTGTAGCAACTTCACAAGAAACTCTAGATAATGGGCGAAGTGTTTATGCTTATGAAGGTGCTAAAAGTGGTTCAACTAATGTGTATATTCCAACTGCTATGTGCAACCGTGGTGGGCAGACTTCATATTTTGCCGTTCAAAATACAGGCTCTGATGCCGCTTTAGTCCAAATAGATTATTATGATACAACAGGGAATCTAGTTGGTTCGATGCCTGAGACATCAATAGCAAAGG
>JAJUJY010000121.1 GCA_029265085.1 Chloroflexota bacterium | reverse complement strand
GCGCAAGCGGGTCGAATGTTTTAAGCAGCCCTTTCACACCATCGAGGTGTAATAAAGGCCGCAACGAGGGTTCGAATTCCTCCGCTGGAAGCGCACTATGTGTGGCGGGCACCAAGAAAAAGACCCGCGCAAGCGGGTCAATTGGCATCAGTCGATTAAGAAAATTACTGGTTGGAATGCACAATCAAGATAAATTCACCCTTGCGTGCACCAATCTTCTGACGAACCTCTGCTGCAGAACCGCGATAAATATTTTCGGAATTGAGCGTGAGATCAACCGCCAGCGTGACATTTTGACCTTTTCCAAATGTTTTGGCGATATCGTCTAACAATGCGCCCAACCGGTAAGGTGTATCCATCAGTACAACAGGCATCCGAAAATTTCTTAACCGGATTAATTCCTGGCGTCTTTTATCTGGATCCCGTGGAAGAAAACCTCCAAAAACAAATTTTTCCAGATTGGTGTCTAAAACCGAGAGAGCAGCCATTAATGAAGACGGACCGGGAATGGGAACTGCCTCAAATCCTGCTTCAGTAACTTGCCGGATTAAATGTGCCCCCGGATCTGCAAATACTGGCGTGCCACAATCAGATATCAGCGCCAGGTTTTGTCCTTGAGCAAGCCGGACAATGAAGCTCATTGCGTCTTGTTTTTCATTGTGCTCATTCAGGTTGATTAATTCTTTGGGTTGAATTTCAAGCTTCTTTAGCAGGGTACTTCCCTGACGCATTTCTTCACAAATTACAGCATCTGCTGATTTGAGAGTATTAATGGCGCGCAGAGTAATATCATCCAGGTTGCCAATTGGGGTAGCAACAATGTATAATTTTCCAGGTTTCATCATGGGTTTGATTATACGTTATAACATTCACTAAACCAACCTTTTAAATATATATTCGAAAGTGATCAAAAAAAATCGATATAAAATAATAGCAATTCTATAATCGAGGGAATTTTATGGTTGCATTTTTTGAGCAATTTCATCCCGTTATCCAGGCACTTTTTGCTACATTTTTTACCTGGGGATTAACCGCACTTGGTGCGGCAGGGGTATTTCTAACAAAGCAGATCAGCCGCCGTGTGCTTGATTCGATGTTGGGATTTGCCGGCGGCGTGATGATTGCAGCCAGCTTTTGGTCCCTTCTGGCTCCCGCGATAGAGATGGCTGGCAGTCAGGGTGGGCCGAACTGGCTTCCACCAGCGATTGGTTTTTTGCTGGGTGGTTTATTCCTGTATTTGGTGGACCGCCTGTTACCGCATTTGCATATTGGTGAACCGGTAGATGCCGCTGAAGGGATCAAGACAACCTGGCAAAGGAGTGTTTTGTTAACCCTGGCGATAACTTTGCATAATTTTCCGGAAGGTCTGGCGGTCGGGGTTGCATTTGGTGCAGCTGCATTGGGGATTGAACAGGCTACTTTACCAGCAGCGATTGCTTTAGCATTAGGAATTGGGATTCAAAATTTTCCTGAGGGGTTAGCAGTGGCAGCACCGCTTCGCAGAGAGGGTCTCTCCCGCAGGCGCAGCTTCCTTATTGGACAGTTTTCTGGTATGGTTGAACCAATTGCCGGTGTGATTGGTGCGGCAGCTGTCTTTTTTATCCGCCCGATCATGCCATATGCGCTGGCATTTGCGGCTGGGGCAATGATTTATGTTTGTGTGGAAGAATTGATCCCGGAAGGGCAGAAAGGTGAGCATTCCGACTTCGCAACACTTGGATTGATGCTTGGATTTGCGGTGATGATGATTTTAGATGTTGCACTCGGATAAATCATGATGAAATTATCCAAAGTTACAAAAATTACCCTTTTATTGACTTCGTTTTTTGCGGTTGATAAAGTAGTAGCATTTGTTCGATCCGTGGTGATTGCTCGCCAATTTGGGCTTTCTCCCGAATTGGATGCTTTTAATGTTGCCAACAATTTGCCGGATTTATTGTTTGCCTTAATATCAGGCGGCGCACTGGCAATGGCTTTTATCCCGGTTTTAACCGAGGAATTAACCCAGCACGGCCGCTCATCCGCCTGGGATTTGTTCAGTAAAATTGCCAATCTGGCTTTTTTGGTCACAGCGGTATTTGCGATCTTTATTGCAATTTTTGCTGGCTGGTTGGTACGCACCGAATTGGGCATTGCTCCTGGCTTCGAAGATCAGCAGCAGGTGATGGTCACAAACTTAATGCGATTAAATTTAATCGCTACACTGATATTTTCCATCAGTGGATTGGTCATGGCCGGGCTGCAAGCCAACCAGCATTTTCTTTTACCGGCAATTGCACCCTTGCTTTATAATCTGGGACAGATTTTTGGAGCTTTAATTCTTTCTCCATCCCAAGGGTATCAAATTGGACCGGTAACCTTACCAGCCATGGGCATGGGCGTCTATGGGTTGGTGGTTGGTGTGATTATTGGCGCGCTCTTCCATCTGGGAATCCAGATCCCTGGTTTACTCAAGTACCAATTCCGTTGGACGATTGGGCTTGGGTTAAAGACTGAACCTGTTAAAAAAGTTCTGCGCTTAATGGGACCGCGCCTCATCACTATGTTCTTTATCCAATTAATTTTTATCGTGCGAGATAATCTGGCATCCAGATTGGAAGCAGGGGCCGTAAGTGCCTTAACTTATGGGTGGATGATTTTCCAGGTGCCAGAAACACTGATTGGTACTGCAATAGGGACAGCTCTTCTGCCAACGCTGTCTGAGCAATTTTCCAAGGGTGATCAAGAAGCCTTTCAGGGAAGCATTCAACGCGCTGTGCAAGTATTGATCGGATTGACATTGCCAGTAGCAGTCATCTTATCGTTTGGCTTAAAACCATTACTTGCCCTGGTGTTTAATTTTGACCCGCAAGGAACAGATTTGCTGATGTGGGTAACGAGAGCCTATCTGGCTGGTTTGCTGGGACAGAGCCTTGTAGAAGTTGGCGCGCGTTCTTTTTATTCACGGCAAAACGCATTGACACCGCTTTTCGCCGCCGGATTTACCCTGGCAGTCTATGTGTTATTAGGAAGTCAATTATATCGTTTGTTAGGCGCTGCGGGAATCAGTCTGGCTGATGCGATCAGTTTTACGGCAGAAGCTGCTTTACTCTTAATTTTGTTAAATCGAAAATTGATCCAAAAGATCTCTGTAGGTGGAAGTTTGTTGCGGTCATTCCTGGGAACGGCCGTTGGTGGAACCGTAGTGGCCTTACTCAGCAATTTGTTGGCCGGACAGCATCCGCTCTTGCAGAGCGGCATTGCCATGGCAGCTGGCACTGCGGCTGCGATTCCGTTTATATGGAAAGAGATTCGTATCTTAGTAAGGTTATAGTGGAGTATAATTGCCCTCATGGCAAAAATGAACACTGATGATACCATTCCGAATGTTGTGAATTCTGAAGAACCTGTGTCGGAAGAATCAAAAACGAAGAAACCACGTCGCTGGTTATTGATCCTGTTGGGTATTGTCGTCATTTTCATTGGTGGCGGATTGGGCGGCTATTTAGGCTACCGGGCGAGTCTTCAGGACCGCCTTAATGCAGAACAATCCCAGGTAGTGATGACGGCTACCGAACAATTTCAAATGGGTGTGACTGAACTGGCTGCCGGAAAATATGAGATGGCGCGCAAACGGTTTGAGTTTGTGATTTCTCTCGATCCTAATTTTCCGGGCGTTCAGGAAAAATTAGCGGAATCCATGCTGAAAATGGCGCAGGTATTAACGCCAACCCCAATGCCTTCACCTACTGTATCACCGACACCGGATTTACGGGGTGAACAAGAGTTGTACGGGCAGATCCAACAACACCTGGCCAACAAAGAGTGGATGGCTGCAATTGAAGAAATCGATACGTTACGCAAGCTAAACCTGGAATATCAGGCAGTGGCTGTGGATGGCATGTATTATATTGCGCTGCGATTTCTAGGCATTGAGAACATTCTTAATCAAGGGCAGTTAGAAGTTGGAATTTATAATCTAACCCTGGCAGAACGGTTTGCCCCATTGGATGTCGATGCGATCAATTATCGTAATTGGGCACGCCAATATCTTACTGCAGCCAGTTTTTGGGGTTTAGATTGGGCACAAGTCGTCAGTTACTTTGAACAGATTTACCCCTCTCTGCCCAATTTACGCGATGCATCGGGTATGACTGCCACAGAACGTTACCGTTTGGCTTCCATCAAATACGGTGATCAACTGATGTCTGAGGAAAAATATTGCGATGCTCAGCTTCAGTACGAACATGCCTGGCAGTTGAGCCAGGATACTGCCCTGGATGCAAAAGCCCAAGAAGCCCGGGATAAATGCGCAAATCCGCCAGGACAGCCTGTGGACCAACCGGCAACACCGACAATTACTCCAACTCTTGGAACAACTACGCCGACAGAGGTGACTCCAACCGAGGTTACACCTACTGAAGTGACGCCGGAACCGCCGACTCCGGAACCAACACCTTCTTCCGGTGGGTAGCCTGAAGGATTTGAGCATGGATGCACCCATCTGGGCATTGACCGTTGCGTATTGGCTGCACATGTTGGCGACCGTAATTTGGATTGGCGGTTTGGCCTCTTTGACTTTGTTGGTTATTCCGGCAGCACGAAAAACGATCCCTCAGAAAGACTATGGGCGTTTTTTAGAGCAAATCCAAAACCGGCTGCAGCAAATTGGCTGGTTTTCTCTGGCTATATTAATTAGTACAGGGATGTTTCAAATGAGTTCGCATCCTGAATATGTAGGGTTGTTAGCGATTTCCAACTCGTGGGCTGTGGCGATATTACTGAAACATCTTGTGATTGGCATTATGGTGGTGGTCAGCGGGGTAATGACCTGGGTTGTGCTGCCAGCGATTAGACGAATGGCAATGATTCAGTCAGCGGGCGGAAATGTTGATCCAGGGTTGGTTGAAAAGCTACACAAACAAGAAAGCTGGCTTCTGCGTGTGAATTTAGTCCTGTCAATTATTGTTTTGCTGATGACGGCGGCAGCACGCTCGGTTTAAGGCCAATTCGAAAATGATTGGATAACTCCTGCAGAGATATTGTCTTGCAGGAGTTTTTATTATTTTGGGTTTGATTGGATTGGTGAGGTAAAAAAGAGGGTGGGGGATGTCGGATAATAGTGCCAGACTTTGCGGTCTGGAAATTGTGCGGCAACCAGTTGATCTTTTTCTTTACCGCGGCTAAATGTGAACACAAAGGATGTATCGAAATAGGGATTGCTTAATTCTAATAGGGTGGCATATTCTCGCCAGGTATGTTGGCGATGGACAATCACCAGGGCTGGTGTGAGCATTTGGGCAGATTTTGATTGAAAAGGTGTGAGTTGATCGCTTGATGCGCTAAACAGGTTGACCATTGAACCAATTCGAATGGGAATATAAAACAGCAAGTTTGCGGCAATGAAGCCAGTTACGATTGTTGTTATGCAGAACCAGCGGAATGTACTAAATCGGTTTTTCCGAATGGAGATTGGATTTTGGGGTAATTTCCCGGCGGCCCACGAAATACCAGCCGCAGAAAGCAAAACCATACTGATCAACCCTTCAAAGTAATAGCGCGGACCAAAAAGCCAGGAACCGATCCAATAGAGTGTATATGCAAGGATGAGACAGGGTAATATGCTGGTAATTAACCATGCAGATCGAGTTTTTCGCAGACTCCATAGCCCAAAGGGTGCAAATATCCAGGAATAATTCCCCCAGCCAAATAAATCACTTGTACCGACCGATAGACTGAATCGGGCGTTCATTTTTGCGTAGATAGGGGTGTAACCACCTTCTTGCAGTCCAACTCCCAGGCCAAAACCAATTTTGTCGTAAGGCCACCAGAGCTCATACGGATTAAGCCATGGATTTCCAGTAACCGCAAATTGCCATAGGAAAATTGTTGCGGCCAAACAGCCTGTAATCGTTCCGATTAGTATTACTTTTAACCGCTGCGGAGGAGTCTCCTTAAAAAAGATCCATAAACCATTCATGAAAAAGGGCAGAGCCACACCAAGCGCTGTAAGCGGCCTTGTTGTAGCCAAAAGACCTAATCCGAGCCCTGCCGTGAAAGGGGGAATCCAGGCTGGAAGTGAATTCGACCGCAAAAAACTGTCAATCCAGGCTGAGATGAACACCAGGGTAAGAAAATAACCCCAAAGATGGGAGAGGAGCGTGCTGCTGTTCATCAGAAAAAAAGGGGATGTCAGGGTAAGCAGGGCGGCAATCAAGCCGGTTTGCTCACCGGCTAATTTTTTTATCAGGCGGTAGGTATACCAGATACATAATGCAGCCAGGATGGGGTTAATCCAATCCCGAATGCCAAATCGTACGCCAAAGGATAAGACAACAGGCCATCCAATTGGATATTTTCCAAAACGCAAACCGTTATAGTCAACGACAAAGGGCACCAGGAAACATTCCGGGCACACGGGCGAATTTAGGGCTAAATCACCCCTTGCAATCGTCTGGGCTTGCCAGACATAAGCGATTTCGTCCTCAATGTGCGGAATATTTTCAAAAATCCGGTTCGCAATGCCTGCGGTAATAAATAATGCAACCAGGCTGAGAAAAAGCACGAACCGGTCGTTTTTGGTCATCGTACTCCCTGTGAAATTATTAAGCAGCAAGTTGACCGGTTAGATCATGTGGTAATGCGCCGCCAATGAGGACTGGGACAATTTGACCTACCTGTGCTTCACCTTCAACAAAAACCATCCCGTCAATTTCGGGTGCATCCCGATAAGATCGACCAACAGAGATTCCCTCACCGATCCCTTCAATTAACACCGGAAGTGTCTTGTTGATAAAGGTTTGGTTTCTGGAGAGGGATATTTTCTCCTGGTGAAGCATTAAACGCTGCTGCCGTTCTTGTTTTACCTCATCTGGAATTGGATCACCGAGTGGTTCGCTGGTGGTGCCGGGTTCAAATGAAAAGGTGAAAGCACCCACCCGATCAAATTGGATCTCGGATAAGAAATCCAATAGGGTTTGAAATTCTTGCTCTGTTTCCCCTGGGTAGCCAACGATAAAAGTGCTGCGAAAGGCCAGGTTTGGCATTGCAGTGCGCATTTTTTGAAGAGTTTTATGCACCCAATCAATATTGGCTGGGCGGTGCATACGTTTTAATGTGTCAGGATGCCCATGTTGAAGGGGCATATCCAGATAGGGAAGAATTTGTGGTTGGGAGGCCATGACATCAATTAAATGGTCTGTTACATAACCTGGATAGGCATACATAATCCGAATCCAGGGGATGTCAGGGGCAGCAATCACCAATTTTTCCAGCAGCTCTGCCAGACCATCTTTTATTCCCAGGTCACTGCCATAATCCGTTGTGTCCTGAGCAATTAAGATCAGCTCTTGTAAGCCTTGATCCTGTAATTTGCGAGCTTCATCGAGTATTGTGTTCATGGGACGACTAACCAGCGTCCCTTTGATTAAGGGAATAGAACAGAAAGCACAGGGCCTGCGGCAGCCATCAGCGATCTTTAGATAAGCACTTGCACCCTGTACTGCCGCCCGCAAAACTCCATGTTCATCCTTTCCTACCACTGTGGCAGATTCTGGAACATGATACAGTGGTTGTGGCGGCTGGGTGCGTATCTTTTGAATCACATCCAAAATATCCATCCAACGGCGCGTTCCTAAAATACCGTCCAAACCTGGAACTTCTGCCAAAACTTGCTCTCGATACCGTTCTGTCAAGCAGCCTGCACAAATTAACATCTGGCCGCGTTTTTTTCTTTTAGCCAATGATCTTAATTCTTGGATGGACTCATCACGGGCAGACTGAATAAAGCCGCAAGTGTTTACGATCAATACACCTGCCTGGGCTGGTTTTAAGACGGGTTGATAGCCAGCTTGTTGTAAGATGGCGGCCATCGACGTCGAATCAACCGTATTTTTTGCACAACCTAGCGATACCAGATAAAATGTTTTTTCGTTCATGGGCTTGGTAAATAAGGCGTTATAGTTGGTGGAATCTGGGTTGCAGTTGGCTGCGGTGTAAATGTGGGAACTGACGTTTGTGTGTAGGTTGGCGTGAAGGCTGGTGTGGGATTAACCATCCCGTCCATTGTAAAGATTAAATTTACAACTTCACCGCTAACCCCTAACACACCCAGATCGGTTTCGTTATAGATAACTTGTAGGGCAGCCCCATTACCAGTGAGTAATTCAATTCGACCACTTCCAGAGAATGGATATGCATTTCCTGGTGAGGTTCTGCCTTCAAAAACAACACTCCCATCCACGGTGACTTTCATCCAGGCCCTTTGATTAGCTATCACATAAACCTGCAAAGGACCGCGACCGATGGGCGGCAGGGTTGCAGTAGGTACATTTGGATTATTGGGATCGATTGGAGATTCCGGATTGTTTACTGGATTCGCCGTGGCAGCGGGAGGCTGCTCCTCGCTAAGCGTTGGGGTAGGGCTGGGAGTATCCGTCATGATTAACATTTCGGATATGGAGGGAGGCGTTGGTTCCATGGCGGCGGAATTGATTCTTGTGACCCGGATTGCGCTCCAAATAATGAAAACCACCAGCAAAATAAATATGCTGCCCCCCATGACCAGATCAGGGGTTAATACTTTTTTCCAAACTGATGCTTGAACTGCTGGTTTTTTCGTGGTTTTTGGGCCGGTTTTTTCTTGCTGTTCAATTACCGGTGCCATTTTCTCAATTCTGCGTGTTTGTAGGGCTTCCGCAAACCGGAGGAGTAATGACTCGGTGTCCATGTTGAGAAAATCAGCGTAATTGCTTAACATACCGCGCCCCTGAACAGGGGAAGGGAGATTTTCAATTTGGCCGTTTTCTAGAGCAAGGATATAATGATAGCGGAGCTTGGTATACCGTTCGATATCATCAATGGATAGGCTGAGCCGTTCGCGCTGCAGGCGCAATTCTTGCCCAATCTGTTGAAAGATTAAAGTGGAATCTGCTGCCGGTTGACTGGCCGGTGCTTCATTGAAATTGATAGCCTCTTCAGCCGGATGATCTTCTTCAAGATTTTGATCATGAGCAGGTTCCTCATCTGCCGGTATATCTTCAGCTTCAGGGGATTGATTCTGCTCCTGCTGGACTTCTTCTATAGATTGAGACGTTGGTTGGGGAGAATTTTCTGGAGCCTGGGATGGTTCAACGGAAGCGTTTTTCCCAGCCATTTGATCTAGCAGCGGTTGGGCTGGCAAGCCAAGGTAATCTGCAACTAAGCGTAAAAATCCACGTGCCTGCACCAAAGAAGGCAGCGCACGAATATCATCTTCTTCGAGTGATTTTAAATACCCCAGGCGAATATGCGTCCCTTGAGATACCTGTTCAAGGGTCAGTTTTTTTTCTTCTCGCGCTTTTCGCAGCTTTTCACCTACGGTTGGGGTCATCATGATAGTATTCTAACAAATCATTTAATCAAATAACAACCGGCCAACAGCCTTTCAGCTGACAATGGCCGGTTGCATATGTTCCTTACTCCCCGAAAAATTATTCAGCGCTCTCGTCAGCAGTTTCCACTGTTTCAGCAGCAGGTGCTTCTTTGGCAGGCTGAGCAATTTTTACGGTTTCACCTTCGCGGTGCACAATCACCTTTACGGAAGGAACCAGGTCAACGGTCAGGCGAATTTGAGCCTTGTGTTCGCCAAGGTTGCGGATGGGGTCAACTTCCACCATGTGGCGGTCAATTTTGGTGCCCAATTTTGTATTGATGGCATCCGCAATCATTTGAGTGGTGATGGAGCCGTACAGTTTTCCGGTTTCACCTGCTTTAGAAGCAAAAGCAAGCACCATGCCTTCAATCAATTTGGCAACACCGCTCATTTCATTGTTGAGAACGGCGCGGCGGGAATCCGCTTTGGCGCGAATGTTCTCAATCTGTTTGGCAGCGCCAGGGGTGGCCAGAACAGCATAACCCTGCGGGATGAGGAAGTTGCGGCCGTAGCCATCAGCAACTTTTTTGACATCGCCAGCGCGACCCAGTTTGTAAACGTCCTTGATCAATAAAACTTTCATTTTCAAGCCCTTTCAGCTAACAATTTGGATTTCTGCGAATTTGCAGGCTAAGGCGAAGGGTACAACGCCTTTAGCGGATGGATTTTACCAAAGGAGAGGCATTTCGTCAATCAATGGGGTTTTCAAATTGCGATTGGTCTTTGCGATTAAGACCATAAACACGGGCGCAAGGTAACACGGTCATAATCCCGGTGTTTGGTAAGTCTAGATCACCGATCACTTTTTCAGTTGCTTCCACTACTTTGTCGACCATCGCATCATCCTGTACAATGGTGAATATGGTGCGATTTAAGTTCTCCACATGTTCACGAAAATCCTCAAGGCTTGGTATCAACGGGAGATCGTCGCGGAATGCTCCAATTGAACGGAAACGTGCCAGACCTGTACTGGGTAAAATGGTGACCCCGCCTACACCGGCATTTTCCCAGGCAGTTAGCAGTTCATCGAGGTAATTCGGGTCGTGTAAGACAAAAAGTACCAGATACATTGTCGTTTCTCCTAAGGTTATCCTCATTTTTTGGTTTCATGGGCCGGTTGCGAGTCCTGTTTTCAAAATTGTAATGGAAACGCAAGTTTGCGGCCTTTCAATTGGTTTTTGCTGGGGTTGATGGTGGTGATGGTCTCTTGGAAAATGCAGCCCGCAGCATCGGTGGGGTTGCAATAGTTGTGATGAGAACCATGCCAACAATTGCCGAGAAGATTTCTTTGGTCAGGTGGCCGGAACTTAGACCAATTGCAGCAACAATTAATCCAACTTCACCTCTGGAAACCATGCCGATACCCAGCTGTAAAGATTCCTTCCAGCTAAACTTCCCGAGGCGTGCTCCCAGACCTGCACCAATTATTTTTCCAAGAACAGCAATGATGGAGATCACAAGCAAAATCACTATCGCATTGGATTCAAGTTCGCGAATATTAACATCCAATCCGATACTCACGAAAAAGATTGGTACAAAGAAGCTGTAAGCTAATGCTCTTAATCCACTATCCAATTGGGATTTTTCGGGCGTGCGTGAAAACATGAGGCCAGCCAAAAATGTTCCGGTAATGGCAGCCATACCGCCAATTAATTCAGCCGCCAGTCCAAAAACCAACATAATAATCAGGCCAAGGGTTAACACACCTTGACTGATGGGAAGTTTGCTAGCAATTCGGGTGATTCTTGGGAGTAAGAACAAGCCAAACGCTGCTGCTAAGCCAAGAAATAACAACATGCGGCCAAAAACAGTCATGATTTGAATGGCGGAACCGCCCTCTTCCAATGCCAGGAAGGTCGAAAGCAACAAAATGACCAAAATATCATCAAAGACAGCTGCGCCAAGCAATCCAAGACCTACTCGAGAGCGCAGAACTTTCATTTCCATTAAGGTTTGTGCCGAAATGGAAACACTGGTTGCTCCGAGGGTTAAGCCTAAAAACATTGCATTATTAAATTCCAGCCCAAATAATTCACCAGCTAAAAATCCCAGCCCAACGGGGACAACGACTCCCAGGATACCACTGTAAGCTGAAACGCGGCTGTTTTGGGCTAGTTCAGAAAAATGCAATTCCAGACCAGCAAGAAACATTAAAATTAATACACCCAGCTCACCTATCTCCTTAATAATTTCACCCAGGTGTTCATCCGTGATGAAGCTCAAATGAGTAATATTAAGCAGCGAAGGACCCAATAGCAAGCCTACTATTAATTCTCCTAAAACCGCTGGCTGGCCAATTTTTGTAGTTAAAAACCCTGCCAATTTTGCGGCCAACAATATAATGGCAATTTCAAAAGCAAACTGTAAGAATGGTGTCATAAGAATATCCTTATGGGAGGAATGAATATCAGGATATTTGTCCGAAGTTTACCATAAAAAAGTAAACTATTTTTTTAAAATTGATCGATTATACTTGATTTACCTCTACCCAAGGATTTCTTGTGTCTGATAATGCCATCCAGGCATCTATGTGGGCACTGAATCCGAATCCTAAAAATTCTACCAATGTCGAGCCGAGGCTGAACATGAATCTTGATGCTGAACGAAAACGCTGGGAAGATGAAGTTCTCAATCCTCTGATCAGCAAATATCCAGAACGAAAGCCTGATTTTAAAACCACATCCAATATTTCTATTCCCCGGGTTGCCGTTCCGGGTGAGATGGATTATCAGGAAAAATTAGGTTTTCCTGGTGAATATCCATTTACACGCGGGGTGCAGCCAACGATGTACCGCGGGCGCTTCTGGACGATGCGCCAATATGCTGGTTATGCTTCTGCGGAAGAATCAAACCAGCGCTATCGTTATTTGTTGCAGCAAGGTCAAACTGGCCTTTCCGTAGCTTTTGACTTGCCTACCCAAATTGGTTATGACGCGGATGATCCAATGTCACTTGGTGAGGTAGGGAAGGTTGGTGTTTCAATTTCTTCACTGCGTGATATGGAAACCCTTTTCCATGAAATTCCATTGGATAAAGTTTCCACCAGTATGACCATTAATGCACCTGCGGCGATTTTGTTGGCGATGTATATTGCGGTTGCAAAACGCCAGGGCGTTGAAGAAAAATGGCTGCGGGGTACGATCCAGAACGACGTCTTAAAAGAATACGTTGCGCGCGGAACGTATATTTTCCCACCCAAACCATCGATGCGGTTGATCACCGACATCTTTAAATATTGCGAAAGTAAAGTGCCGCGATGGAATACGATTAGTATTTCTGGTTATCACATTCGGGAAGCCGGATCAACTGCGGTGCAAGAAGTCGCTTTTACTTTATCTAATGCGATTGCCTATGTGCAGGCTGCCATCGATTCTGGACTGAAGGTGGATGAGTTTGCTTCACAGTTATCCTTCTTCTTTGCGGCGCATAATAATTTCCTGGAAGAAGTAGCGAAGTTCCGGGCAGCGCGCCGGTTGTGGGCGGAAATTATGCGCGACCGCTTCAAAGCTGAGGATCCGAAATCCTGGATGCTGCGGTTCCATACCCAAACAGGCGGTTCAACCTTAACAGCACAGCAGCCTGAAAACAATGTTGTGCGCGTAGCCATCCAGGCATTGGCCGCTGTGATTGGCGGAACACAATCTTTGCATACCAACAGTATGGATGAGGCTTTGTGGCTGCCAACGGAAAAATCTGTGCGGGTGGCTTTAAGGACGCAGCAAATTATCGCTTATGAGTCAGGGGTGGCGGATACGATTGACCCATTTGCTGGCTCGTATGTGGTCGAATATCTGACCGATGAAATTTGTAATCGCGCTCGTGATTATATTAAGAAGATTGATGAAGTTGGCGGCGCCCTGGCTTCAATTGAGCGTGGTTATATGCAGAGTGAAATTCAGGATGCTGCTTACCAGTTCCAACGCGCAGTGGAAAGCAAGGACCAGGTGGTTGTGGGTGTAAATGCTTTCCAGG
>JAJUJY010000127.1 GCA_029265085.1 Chloroflexota bacterium | reverse complement strand
GGGTGAAGTATTTGCAAACCGCGCCGAAGTTCAGGCCACCATGGATGCCATCCAGGAACAATTGGTAGAATTGTTCGCTGAGTAAATCAATTTATGCAGCTGTGGGAGGTTTAGACCTCCCACAGCCATTCTTATCTCTGGACCCACTTCATGCATTCCATCCCCAAACAAATTGCCATCATTATTATCTTAATCTGCTCGGTTATTTTGAGTACCTGTAGTGCTCAGCAGCCATTAACTGAAACATCAATTTCGACAACGGAACGTATTATGATGACTCCTACAACGGAAGTACCGACGATTATACAAATTGACGCTGCAGATGAGGCGCAAACCATTGAGGGCTTTGGCGCTGCAGGAGCCTGGTGGGCACAGGATGTTGGCGGATGGGAGGATGAAAAGCGCGAACTGGTCGCTGATTTATTGTTTGATCGTGAAAAAGGAGCAGGTTTATCTTTTTATCGGTTTAACATTGGTGGTGGGGATGGAGAAAATATTCAAGATCCCTGGCGGCGGGCAGAAACGTTTGAGGTAGCCCCAGGCCAATATGATTGGACCCGTGATGCCAATGCGATGTGGATGTTGCGGGCCGCGCGGGATCGAGGTGTGGACCATTTTGTTGCTTTCGTCAACAGTCCACCAGCGCGTATGACAGTTTCCGGATTAACAACTGGTGAAAAAGATGGAAAATCTAATCTTAAACCAGAAATGTACGCCGAATTTTCACAGTACCTGGTAGATGTTGTCCGCCATCTGCGGGATGAAGAAGGGATTCCGGTTGATTGGATCAGCCCATTAAATGAGCCCCAGTGGAACTGGAGCTATAAAAATGGTCAGGAGGGCTGCCATTACGGTCCAAATGAAGTTCTGGAACTGACCCAAACCCTATTAAAAACTTTGCAAGAAAATCAGTTAGATGTAAAGCTATCATTATTTGAATCCGGTGAGTGGAAATCTTCTGATGTTTATATTGAAAAATTAGCCAGTGATTCGCAAGTCTGGGATGCCCTGCCACACCTTTCTATTCATTCTTATTGGTCAACCCGGGCAGATAAAGAACGATTCATGAAATATATGCAAAAGAACCATCCAGATAAGCCGCTCTGGATGTCTGAATGGACTGAGATGAAGGAAGGCCGCGATACGGGAATGGATTCCGCGCTGGTTATGGCCAGCACAATCCATGATGATTTAACGATTGCCAATGTTACTTCGTGGCAGTATTGGGTTGCAGTTTCAAAATACCAATACCGCGATGGGTTGATTTATGTTGACACATTGGATCATGATGTCATCCAAACCAAGCGGTTGTGGGTCATGGCGAATTACTCACGCTTTATTCGCCCCGGATTTGTGCGTTTAAAAACATCTGGCGGGAGTGATACCCTGCCAATATCAGCGTATCGTTCTGCGGACGATCAAAACTGGGTGATTGTGGCCGTTAATCTGTCTGGTAAGCCAGTTTCGATCCAAATTGAAGCGTTGAATGGTCAATTACCCGGGCAAGTGGATCAATTTGAAACCTCCGAGCTGGCTGACCTCGGATTAATTCATTCTGGTTCTGCCCAAGAAGTTTGGACTTTAGCGCCATTGAGTGTAACAACCCTGGTTTTGGAGAGGTAGAGCGATCCATGCGAAAAAAAGAAGCATTGTGGTTTTATTTGCTGGTTTTACCCTGGGTATTCGGATTTATTACGCTGACCCTCGGACCTATGATTTATTCTTTCATCCTCAGCCTTACAAACTGGGATTTGTTTACAACGCCTAAGTTTGTTGGTCTGGCGAATTATATTCGACTCTTTAGCAAGGATAAGGTCTTTTGGAAGACGGTCTATAACACGCTGTACTATGCCTTTCTCTCTGTTCCTTTAGGAATGGTCTTTTCATTATTTATCGCTTATTTTCTTAATCGACCGATTAAAGGTTCTGCCATTTACCGCACACTTTATTATATTCCGGCCACCGTTCCGGGAGTGGCATCTGCGCTGTTGTTCAAATGGCTGCTAGCACCAGACTCAGGTATGGTCAACCGCTTGCTGGGGATTTTTGGTGTAGATGGTCCAGCCTGGCTGTTAGAACCAGAATGGGTGAAACCAGCTTTAATTTTGATGTCTTTATGGACTGTTGGAGCGAACATCACCTTATTAATGGCCGGAATGAAGAGTATTCCCAGTGAATTTTATGAGGCAGCCGCGTTAGATGGAGCTTCCCCAATTGCTCAATATTATCGGATTACCTTGCCGCTGTTAACCCCGGTCATTTTCTTTAATGTTATTAATGGTTTGATCGGTGCGTTACAAATATTTACTCAAATTTATATTATGACCAATACGGGCGGTGCCAATATGGGGGGGCCGAACAATGCCAGTATGATGATTGTGCCTTATTTATTCAATAATGGTTTCCGTTTTTATAAAATGGGGTATGCCTCAGCCATTGCCTGGGTTTTATTCGTCCTGGTGATGATCTTAACCTTGTTGGTCTTTCGATCTTCCAGTGCCTGGGTGTACTATGAAACAGAGGTGCGCAAATCATGAGCAAAATGAACCCGTTTGAAAAAATCTTTGTTTACCTTATCTTGACGGCTTTGGGTTTGCTGCTGGCTGCACCTTTTGTTTATGTGATTTCTATGGCGCTGGCCAGTGATGCAACTTCAGCCAAATTGACGTTCACTTTTATTCCCAAAGAATTTCATTTCGAAAATTTTGTCCGGGTTTTTACATCCGGTTTAAATTTTGGACAATTTTTAGGAAACAGCATCATTCTGGTGGTATTTTCGATGATTGGGCAGGTATTGGTTAGCAGTCTGGTGGCATATGCTTTTGCTCGTTTGCGCGCTCCAGGAAAAGAAGTAATTTTTATTATTCTTCTTTCCACCATGATGATCCCCGCAGAGGTTACCTTAATCCCACAGTTCATTCTGTTCCGCAAATTGGATTGGATTAATACCTTGCTGCCGATGATTGTGCCCAACTTCTTTGGTGGTGCGTATAACATCTTTTTGCTGCGTCAATTTATCACTCGCATCCCCGTTGAGTTAGATGAGGCTGCACAAATTGACGGCCTTAATTATTTTGGTATCTACATCCGGATCATTCTGCCGCTTATCCGTCCGGCTTTGGTTGCCGTGGCAATTTTTACTTTCGTTTGGAACTGGGGTGCATTCTTTGCCCCGCTGATTTATATTAATGATGTCAGTAAAATGCCGTTGGCTTTAGGGGTGCAGATCTTAAGTGCCACCAACAGCGCCGGTCAAATCCCACCCTGGAACCTCGTGATGGTTGGTGCGCTGGTTTTAACTGTGCCGATGATTCTGGTGTATTTCTTTGGACAGCGGTTTATGGATCAGCTCAGTTTAACGGGCGGTAGCGCAGGTATAAAGTAAGTATTCAAGAGGGTTTAATGGTATCTCCCATGGTCTCCATGGATTTATTTTCGCGCATGTTTCTTGAGGTGTTTTATGAATTTGTCATCTGTTGCGTTTCGTCCAGGCAGTATTTGGATTAATGGCCAGCCGGTTATTTTATTGACCAGTTCATTGTTTTATTTTCGAATCCCGGCTGCAGAATGGCGCAGCCGTATGCGCACACTGCGCCAATTGGGTTATAACGCTGTTGATGTCTATTTCCCATGGAATTATCACGAGTTGGAACCGGGAAATTGGAATTTTGATGGAGAACGGGATGTGCGAGCTTTCCTCCAGATGGCAAAAGAAGAGGATTTATGGGTGGTAGCCCGGCCTGGTCCTTATATTTGTTCTGAATGGGACGGCGGGTCACTGCCAGCTTCCTTAAATGTAGATAAAACGCTGCTTCTGAGAGAAAATCACCCCACCTATTTGCAGGCTGTGGCCGGGTGGTACGACCATATTATGCCGGTATTGGCAGAATTTCAATTGGATCAAGGTGGCAGTGTTGTGATGGTCCAGATTGAAAACGAATTGGACTTTTACGATTGCAAGGATCGTGCAGGGATGATGTCAGCCCTGCGGGACATGGCTTTGGCGCACGGTATCACTGTTCCGCTGATTGCCTGTGCAGGAGAAGGGGATTTGCAGCGCGCCAGTGGAGATATTGATGGTGTTGTGCCGGTGTGCAATATTTATTTTGATTCACGTGATCCGCAAATTGAGGAGCGTGTCCGGCATTATGAATCCATTATACGTGCACAAGGCTATCCATTATGCGTCACGGAAACCAACCGCTCGCATATGGATTTGCGCAGGCTGATGGCTGGCGGCGCAAAGCTTCTTGGCCCCTATTTGCAGGTTGGGGGCACCGATTTTGGTTTTACAACCGGGGTGACCAATTGGGGAGACCCCCTGGCCTTTATGACTTCCTATTACGATTTTGGTGGGATGGTTTCTCCGGGAGGTAAGATCCGGCCGGAGGGGGGCGAGGCCATCTTGATGACGAAGATGATTAATGCGCTGGGTTCAGCCCTGGCCCTGGCAACCCCACAAGAGAACGCACCGGTAGCAATCAAAGGATTAGCCGGGCAGATTTTGGCATTGGATGGAGGTGGTTACCTGATTGGTCTGCCAAATCCGGGTGAACGAGCTGTGCAGGTGCACCTGGACAGCCCCGATGGGCAATTCCCAGAAAAAACTGTTTTAATGGTCGCCCCGAATTCCTGCCCCTTTGTGTTATATGATCTGCCGTTGTCTGCCTGGGGGCATGAGGGACGGATTGTTTACGCTTCCGGAGAGTTGGTTGAATGCAAAGACCATGGTCATACGTTTGAACTAACTATGGCAGTCCATAGCGCAGCTGAAATGATAATCGAATCTTCGTCATTAAAATTGGAGGGATATTCTGGCTGGCAAATTGAGCAGAATGGTTCTACCTGGGGTTTGTGGGCTGATATTGACCAAATTGCCAGGATAGAGTTCAGTACGGTAGCGGGAAACAACCTTGTAATCAAACCAGTACTTGCTTCGGATGTCACAAATCTCGAAAAAGCTGGTTTTCGGCCGAACCAAATTTCGTGTATTCAACAAGAAAACCTTGAATTAACGCCGTCACCGGTGAAGTGGCTTTTTCATTCCATTTCTCCAACTGGCTCAGATTGGTTTGCAGACGCAAAACGGTGTAATTCAGGATCACTACACCTGGAACAGAACCAGATTTATCGAGGGTATGGTTGGTACCGCACCCTTATGCAGAAGGATGATCAAATTACTGGTTTATTGGTTCAGGGAGGGGCTGATGTGCTCTCGATCTATGCAGACGGCCAGTTCCTTGATACATTGGTGCCCGGCGGAGGAGATGCTTTCTTGCCAGCCGCGGAAGATTTTTGTTTATCGGATAAAGAGCTGGTTGTAAAGGCTGAAATATGGGGTCATGCTAATTTTGACGATCACCGCATGCCGGCATTGGGTCTAAAATCCTTGCGGGGAATGGGGCAAATAACCGCTATTCACAATGTGCAGAACGTAACACCCAATTGGTTTTACGAGCATAATGCACAATCTTGCGCAGAAAAAATTAATCCAAATTGGCCAATGATCTATTTTGGTGGTTGGTCCTCCACAGATGAACCTTCAAAAGGCATATATTACCGGGATATCCACTTTGCTGCAGGGCAGGATACGCGTGTGCTGCACTTCCCCGGGATCCAGGTGGATGCTGAGGTGTTTGTGAATGGACAGACTGCAGGCGCGCTCAATCCATATACCCCTTTTGTGGACATCAGTGCTTTGACTGAACCGGGAAAATCAGCTCGGATTGCTGTGATCGTCTCGCAGACATTCCGGCGGCCTGCTGGTCAGGTGATGCTTTATCAAGGGACTGCCATTCATGGATGGGAATTGGCTGGCTGGAATGAGGTAAGATGTATTGAATTGGCTGAAAAATCTGCCTCTGATGCTGGTGAAGTCGATTTTCCATTGCGGTTTACCGGAGGAGCAATGGGTTGGCTGCAAGCTGACCTACCCCTTACTGTGGATTGGGACAAGGGACTGGCGCTGCAATTGGTTGGCCAGGATTTGAAAATTACCGCCTGGATCGGTGAACATATGATCGGAAGAATCTGGCTGCCTTCAACCATGCGGCCGCGAATGGCTGGGGGTATGGATGACCGGATGGTATTACCGGCGCACTGGCTGCGAGAAGCGAACGGAAAGATATGGCTGTTGGTAGAAAGTGTCAGTCCGGAAGCAGAACTTCGCAAGCTTAACATAATCTTGGAATCGTGATGGTGGTTTTATGGTGAACTTAGAGAAAATTTATTTCGGCGGAGATTACAATCCAGAGCAGTGGCCGGAATCTGTCTGGTTGGAGGATATGCGCTTAATGCGCGAGGCAGGGGTGAACCTGGTTTCACTGGGCATTTTTAGCTGGGCAAAGCTGGAGCCCAAGCCCGGCCAATACCAGTTTGATTGGTTGGACCGTGTGTTGGATTTGCTGCTTGAGAATGGAATTCAGGTGGCGTTAGCAACTGCGACCGCCTCGCCGCCGCCCTGGTTTTCGCAACAACACCCTGAAAGCTGGCCCGTGGCGGAGGATGGCCTGCCTTATAAGCCGGGTTCGCGCCAGACCTACTGCCCTAACAGTACGGCGTACCTTCAGGCCGCTGCCCGAATGGCAGGGGTGATGGCCCGCCGCTATGCTAACCATCCCGCTGTGATCATGTGGCATGTGAATAATGAGTACGGCTGCCACGTTCATGATTGTTTCTGTCCGGTCTGTACAGCAGCATTCCGTGAATGGCTCCAGGCACGCTATGAAACCCTGGATGCACTGAATGATGCCTGGGGGACTGCTTTCTGGTCGCTGGGGGTTAGCGATTGGGAAGAGATTGAGCTGCCGCACCGCAACACGGCGTTTCGGAACCCGGCACAGGTATTGGATTACCGCCGGTTTATCAACCATTCCATTCTAAAAATATACCAGGCAGAAACCACCGCAATTCGTGCAAACGGAGCCAATCAACCGCTTTTTACCAATGCGGTGTTTGGGTTAAAAGAACTGGATGGTTTTGAATGGGCGAAATACCAGGACGTGACGGCATTGGATCTGTATATCGATCCATCCACCGGGCTGCAGGCCTGGAAGGAAGGCGCGTTATGGCATGATATGACCCGCAGTTGGGGCGACGGCAAGCCGTATCTGCTGGTAGAACAGACCACCAGCCAGGTGAACTGGCGTGCAATTAATGCGCTCAAAGCACCGGGAATCATCCGTACTTTTAGCTATCAGGCGTTGGCGCGCGGTGCGGCCAGTGTGATGTTCTTCCAATGGCGTGCTTCGCGTAAGGGTGCCGAAAAATTCCATGCCGGGATGGTTCCCCATTTTGGCACAGACGGCAGCCGTATTTTTGCCGAAGTCAAGCAGATGGGTGCAGAGTTTGCGCAGCTAGGCCGGATTGCTTCCCGGCGGGTGCAGGCCGAGGTGGGTATTTTGTTCAGTTATGAAAATGCCTGGGCGTTGGAAATTGATTCCAAACCCGCTCAATTAGAGGCCTGGAATGTACTGCGTCCCTGGCACCAGGCGTTGGCGGAGCAAAACATCCCGGTGAATTTTGTTCATCCGGAAGGTGATTTCAGCCCATACAAGGTGTTAATTGCGCCGCTGCTATACCAGCTTACCTCGCAGCAGGCGGAGAAGCTGCGAGCTTTTGTTCAGGCAGGCGGCACTTTATTGATGACTTATTTTAGCGGCATTACCGACCTGAATGAAACAATCTGGCTGGGTGGGTATCCAGCGCTACTGCAAGATGTTTTAGGGATTAAAGTGGAAGAATGGCGGCCGTTCCAACCCGCAGAAACGCAGCGATTGCTGGCGGGGGATGAGACGGTGATCTGCCGGCATTGGGCGGATTTGCTGCACACTCTCACGGCTGAGGTTTTGGCTGTCTATGCAGATGATTTCTATGCGGCCAGCCCGGCGCTGACGCGGAATCGCTTTGGTGAGGGGACGGCGTATTATGCCGGTACGCTGCCAGAACCTGCCTGGCTGCGCGGCTGGCTGGGGAAGATTTGCGCAGAACAAGGCGTTCTTCCACTGGTGCAGGCCGATCCGGATGTGGAAGCCGGTCTGCGGATTGGCGGGGATGGTGCTTCTGCGCTGGTTTTGGTGAACCATGCGAACCGGTTAGCACAGGTAGATTTGTTGGGCAAACGCGGCCTATCATTGATCGATGAACGTCCTGTGCAGGGAACGATATCACTTGAACCGTATGGTGTGATGGTGGTCGAGTTAGAAGGATAGACCGGATTACGGTCACAGAAAACAGCACGGCTGGGTTTCAATCCGGCCGCGCTGTCATTTAATCCATGCGAAATTGAATCCCGCACAACCGCTCGGATAGTTCCCATAAGCGGGCAGCGGGTTCGGGGCGTTGGGCGTAACGGCTGGGCGGCAGAGGCTGGGAATTTTTCCAGTAGGGTTCGCGCGAGCCCTCTACCGTTGGGTCGGAGGCAACAAATACCGCGGTAGATGCGCCTTGTTCGGGGGTTTGACCGCCTTTGCTGCGCATTTCCCAGACCCAGCGCACGATTCCACCGGTGCCTTTCAACCCGATGTTGGTATTGACCAACCCTGGATCGATGGCATAAGCACGGATGGGAGAAGCGGCGGGCAGGCGGCGGTTCAGCTCCAGGGTGAACAAAACATTCGCCAGCTTGGACTGTTTATAGGCCAGCAGGGGGTTATACCAGCGGCGCAGCATTACATCTGCCCAGACCATGACCATATTGCGGTGCGAGCGGGAACTGACAGTCAGAATGCGCGCAGCGGGCGCGGCTTGCAGGGCAGGCATCAGCAGGTGAGTCAGCAGGAAGGGAGCCAGGTGATTGAGGGCAAATTGCAGTTCGTAGCCGTCTTCGGTAGCGGTGTACCAGCTTGCCACAGCACCGGCGTTGTTGATCAAACCATCCAGTTTTCCACCATATTGAGTGTTGATCTGCTCCAGGGCTGATTCTGCCAGTGAGCGCACCTGGCGTTGAGCGGAAAGATCGGCAGTCAAATAGATCACCTGTGCGTCTGAGCGGGCAGCACGGAGTGATTCGGCAGCTTGCTGGCAGCGGGCTGGGTCGCGCCCGACACCGATGATGGCGGCGCCCATGGCGCTTAAAGCCTGGGCAGCGGCATACCCAATCCCGGAGGTTGCGCCGGTGATCAGGATGGTTTTTTCCTGGAGAGGGAGAGCAGGTGCATTCATAAAATCAATTATACAGGCCAATGAAGTGGCGTCCGGTATAATTAGATCATTCTTTTATGTGAGTACATGGGTATGGAAAATTGCGTTATTATCACGGCAGCTGCGGGCGGTTTGGGCAAGGCTTTTGCCGCGGAATGCGCTTCACGCGGATGGAATCTTTGCCTGGTAGATATCCGCGCAGAGGGGATGCAGCCTCTGGCGGAAGGGTTGCGGCGCGAATTTGGTGTGCAGGTTCGGACGGATGCCTGCGATCTTTCGGATTCTTCTGCGCGGGATGCCCTATGGTCTGCTTACCGGTCTGCGCAGGTGCGCGCGCATACTTTAATTAATGTTGCAGGGATTGAATACGAGGGGCTGTTTGCATACCGCACGGTAGATGAACTGCGCTTCTTGATGCGCTTAAATATGGAAGCAGCCGTGGAGATGTGTAATCAATTTTTGCGGTACCGTGACCCGGTGCAGCCGCCGCGGATTGTGCTGGTGAGCAGCCTGGCCGGATTTTACCCCATGCCAACCAAAGCGGTTTATGCTGCTTCTAAAAGATTCTTAATGCAGTTCGGGATGGCATTGCGCCAGGAGCTGCGCGGGGCGGGTGGAAATGTGTTATGCCTGTGCCCGGCTGGCTTGCCGACCCATGCTGCGTCTCGCAGCCGGATTGAAGCCCAGGGGGTGATTGGGCAGTTGACAACCACCAATGTTGGCCGTGTGGCGGCTGGCTCTCTGCGAAGGCTGTTGGCAGGACGGGCAGTGTATATCCCTGGGGGGATCAATGCTTTCCTGAGCCGGTTGGGAACCATGCTGCCGCCGACCTGGTCTGCGGTCTTTATCTGGCGCAGGTGGAGCCGGGTGCGCCGCAGCATGGGGGCGGAAGAGTAGAAAGCGAGAAGTAGTGAGTGGAGAGTGACGAGTAAGTTAGGTAGCTTAACCGGATCGTTTATTGAAGAGCAGAATTGCATTTTGAGGACGGGAATTTAAAAAGGTGGTCCCCCTGGCCACCTTTTTGCTTATTTCTTGAGAAGTCAAGCTTGAACAGCAGGTGCTTCTTGTGCGGCAAGTTTTATGTCAAATTTTTTAGAGGCGAAGATGAACCACAGGCTGGCAGCAGCGCAGACCAGCACAAAACCTTCGATGAACCAGATGCCCAATCCCAGGGATGGCAGAACAACCGCAGGAAAGTCCAGAAGGAAGTGCAGTGCCACAGCCAACCAGTACAGTGCCGGTTTGCGGTAACGCACGGAGAAGTAAACCACCAAAGTCAGTGCGATTTGAATCGCAATCGTCATGGCACGTTCTAAGCCACCCATCAGGAAAAGATAAGAAGGGGTACCTATCAGCAGGTTTTTGATCTGTTCGGCATAGCCGCCCAGTGCAGGACCGATGGTTGTATCAAAAGTTCCATTATTAATGGTGAGGCTGTACACCAGATTATTAATATATGCTAACCCGACCAGGAAAATGGCTTCAAATCCACCATGACCTACCCCAAGCGCCAGACCGTTTTTCAGTTCCAATTTATTACGCAGCAAGAAGCGAAAGGCCAGCCAGCGGCCAGTTTCTTCAAATAATCCGGCCGTAATCGCCAGGAAGAAACCCAGCAGCCAGGGATTCGAACTCATTACGATGTACCACGGCATGGTTGATATGGTTTGTAAAATCGGGATGCGAATTAATCCTTGAAAAACAAAAAAGACCAGCGCGCCTACAAGCACCGCCAGAAGAGAAATTCGTTGTTTAACCCAAAGAAAAATGGTTAATCCGAGCGGTAAACCCCAGGCAATAATCAGACTGATGATCATAAAGAGAATAGAGGTGTTGCTAATCACGAAATTACTCCTTTCCAAATATATTTGATTGTACCTGAGCATGTTGAAATACGCCCTGGCTGGTGGAATGAATCCGCTGTGTGCTGGTGGATAAATCAAACCTGGCCAGGTAGATAGGGTATATTCTTGACGCAATGAAATTTCAAAAACATTTATTAATTAATCCTCTTGACAGAAAAAATCAGGAGGTTTATAACCTAAATTGGTTTGTGAAAAATAACCATTTTTATTCCCGTTTTCTTATTTCTATCTATCGTAGTGAACTGATTTATTTGTTTTCTGTTTTATTGGGGTAATAACGATTACTTTTTCAAACCAATTTTCCATATTTATGTTGACTGGCCTGTAATATCGTAACGGCCAAAATTTAATAATTGCGGGTATAACCTCGTCTTATGGTACATACGACGAGGTTATTTGAGCATCAAATTTTAAGGATCGTTTGCATTTATCAAGGAGGATGACATGACCGCTGCGAAACGATTGATGGTTTGCTTGCTGCTTGTTTCGATTCTGTCAGCTCCGCTTTTATCGGTTCGACCGGTATTTGCAGAGTCTGCGGGGACGACCTTGAATGTTACTGTGGGATATATTGAGAGCATTTCCCCAACCTATGTTCAATTTGTGGATGAAGCACAAATTACCAGTGAAATATTTACCGGGCTTTTAAGCATCAACCAGGAAACAGCTGCGGTGGAACCAGGATTAGCAGAGAGTTGGAGTTGGAACCTTGAAGCGACCGAAATAACCCTCACCTTGCGTTCAGGCTTGAAATGGAGCGATGGGGATGATTTGACCGCGGAAGATGCCTGGAATGGTTTGATTCGATCGATTGCTTCAACGGATGCAGCCTATAACAATCTGTTGATGGGAATTGTGAATGCGGAATCGTTCCGGGATGGGAATACGACTGCTGACCAGGTAGGGATTTATGTGGACAGCCCTACGCAATTGCGGATTCAACTCGCGTCACCGAATGTGCTTTTTGAGCGTATTCTTACCCTGTCCATTGCATACCCGCAGCCGTCTCATTTATTTCCGGATCATGAAGCCGACTGGACAGAACCGGGCATTATTGTCAGCAGCGGACCGTATAAAATATCAGCCTGGGAGAAGGGCGTTTCCATGACGCTGGTTGCCAATGACCAGTATTTTGGCGCTGCTCCTCTGATACCGTCGGTTAATATCCGCTTTGATATGGATGCTGACACCCAATGGAGTGCTTATTATCAAGGCCTGCTTGACACAATCTTGGTTCCACAGGATAAACTGGCAATTGTGGAGAGTGATCTGTATTACCAGGGTGAAACGGTTGAGGTTGAGAGCAACTGCACCTTTGCATTGCAGTTTAATACGGATTCGGCACCATTCAACAATCCGGATGTACGCAAGGCCTTTATCGCCGCGATTGACCGCCAGGGATTGATTGACATAGTTTTGGCAGGGAACGGCATCGCCAGGCAAACCTTTATTGCTCCTTCAGTTTTTGGGGCAGTTGATCCAACCGCCGGAGTGGGAATTCCTTCAAATGATTCAGCGGCACAAGCATACCTGGCTGCTGCCGGATATGCAGGGGGAGATGGTTTCCCGGATGTGACCATCCAGGTACCGGATAATAGAACTACGCGTGCCCGCTGGGATTACCTGCAAATGCGCTGGCAGACGATTTTGGGTGTGAAAGTTACACTCGAATATTTGCCTTCCGTGGCCTGGCCGCAGCCGGTTAAACT
>JAJUJY010000190.1 GCA_029265085.1 Chloroflexota bacterium | reverse complement strand
TCAGCAAAAATAGTTGATTGGGGGATCTCAATTTTTGGCCTGCCGCTGGCATTTGACGCCGGAACCATTTTATTTCCCCTGAGTTATATCTTTGGGGATGTGTTGACCGAAGTGTACGGATTTCGGCGCTCTCGCCGGGTGATTTGGACCGGATTCGCTATGCTTGCATTAAGCGCGCTGGTTTTATGGATCGTCCGCATTATGCCCGGTGAAGCAAGCTGGCAAGGTTATGCCGGTCAGGAAGCCTACAATTCGATTTTGGGCGGAATGAGCTCGGGTGGGATTGTCCTGGCTAGCCTGATTGCATATTTGATGGGTGAATTTAGCAATTCGGTGGTTTTGGCAAAGATGAAAGTCCTGACCAAAGGAAAGTGGCTTTGGTCACGCACCATTGGTTCCACTTTGATTGGTGAAGGAATCGACTCTGTTGTCTTTATTCTGGTCGCCACAATTGCAGGGGTATTCCCCTGGGAATTATTCGGAACGCTGGTTTTCACCAACTATGTTTTCAAGGTCAGTATTGAAGTGTTAATGACTCCGATCACTTACCGGATCGTTAACTTGCTTAAACGAGCCGAGAACGAAGATTATTTCGACACCAACACACGGTTTAACCCCTTTGCAGTTCAATAAATCCGATTGATCTGGTCGATGGAGCAGTAAGTACGCTGCTCCATCTTTATTCTTCCTCGAACCTATCCCCCTCAGCCTATGCGCATCAGCCTTTTTAACAACCATTCGAAGCAGTACCTTGAAGAGGTATATCTGTTCGATGCAGCCAAAAAAGCATTCACCATTCAGGTAGCAGTCAACCAATATGATGAGCTTTTTAACCGGCTGGATCCGACTCCCCTCCACCAACGCGATTTGGCACCGGACTTAATGGCATTTCTTAAGGAATGTTCAGAAGAAATCCCTTTTCGCTATCAGATAAACTTATTAATCAATGTCAGCCAGGAAAACCGCGATTCGCTGGTAGAACGAAAAGTGCTGGAAGGATTCCGCCACTATTTTCTATATGAAATCAATGTCATCTCAGACCAGCTCCGTCACACCCGCAGACGGGCGTTAAAATATGTATTGGTATCCTTTTTATCCATTACCTCTGCCGCCTTACTGCGCGGATTATTAGAAGAGAACCTGATCATGAACTATCTGCGAGAAGGATTAACCATTGGCGGCTGGGTATTTTTATGGGAGGCAATCTCTGTGTCATTCATCCAGAGTGACCCTATCAACCGCCTGAAAACCCATCTGCGGCGTTTGCAGCAGGCTGATATCCGCTTTCATACCACCCTCTAAAACAATACCCATATGAACACAAAGAAAATCAACTGGGCTGAACATCCAAACCCCTTCCTGCCTGGGCTTGAATTAAATGCCCGGTATTATCAAGAAATCGTTCTCCCACTGCTTGCAAAACATTTTCCCGGTTTACTCCATACCGCCGGATTGGTTGGATACGGTTCCGATGTGCTTGGGTTTGACACACCCATGTCGCGCGACCATATGTGGGGGCCGCGCCTGATGCTCTTTTTGACAGAATATGATTTTGACCAACAATCTGAATCGGTCAACCAGACTCTGCGCCAGGAACTACCGGTCAGCTTCCTCGGCTACCCTACCAATTTTGGCTCGCCAGACGGTATTGGTGTGCGGTTGCTTGAACCGGTCGAAACCGGGCCGGTGAATCATTTGATTCATCTCACCACCATTCGCCAATTCCTGAAACAGGAATTAGGCTTCCAGGCAAATTCCACCCCGGCACTGACCGATTGGGTAACCTTCCCAGAGCAAAAGCTGCTCGCGGTAACTGGCGGCATGGTCTACCACGACGATCTTGGCTTCAGCCAGGTTCGCGAAATATTGGCCTATTACCCGGACGATATCTGGCGCTATTTAATGGCCTGCCAGTGGGCACGCATCGGGCAAGAAGAAGCCTTTGTCGGGCGTACCGGTGACCTGGGAGATGAAATCGGTTCGCGGGTGATCGCTGCCCGGCTTGTACATGACCTGATGCGGTTAAGTTTCTTCCAGGAACGCCGTTATGCCCCTTACAGCAAATGGTTTGGAACGGCATTTCAAAAATTATCTGTGGCAAAGCAGTTGGCACCGGCTTTACATGCCGTCTTGACAGCGCAAAGCTGGGTCGAAAGGCAGGATGCGTTGTGCCAATCCTATAGGATTGCAGCAGAGCAGCACAATCGATTGAATATCACAGACCCTTTCGATCCTCAGCCCGTTCGTTTTCACGAACGCCCCTTTATGGTCATCCAGGCAGAGCGGTTCGCCGAAGCAATCCAAAACTCAATCCAAAATGAAGAAATTCGCCGTATGCCGCTGTTTGGTTCCGTCAATCAGTTTTGTTTTACAACCGATATTCTGGAATCCCCTGCAGCCTGCCGGAGTTTTTCTTCTTTATATTCAGCGACCGAATAACCACCAGCGGCCGTTATAGAAAAATTAGTCTTCTTCCGCGCCGGACATTGTCCGTCCCAGGCCCTCGATCACAACCACATACTCGCCCCGGATCGGTTCGGTTTCAAATTTCTTGATTAAGTGGCTCAGGGTATCGCGGTAAACCGTTTCAAATTTTTTGGTCAGATCATTCGCCACGGCTGCCCGGCGTTCACCATAAACGACCAACGCATCTTCCAACAGCGCCTTCAGGCGATATGGGCTTTCATAGAAGATCAGCGTATGCGGTGATTGCGCATCCACTTCCAAAAAGCGCTTGCGCGGACCAGACTTACGCGGCGGGAATCCGCGGAAAGTAAAACTGTGAACCGGTAAGCCCGAAAGCACCAGGGCAGCAATCAATGCAGTTGGACCGGGAATAGCAGTCACCGGCAAACCTGCGGCAAGCACTTCGCGCACAAGAATAAAACCCGGATCGGAGACCGCCGGAGTACCCGCATCCGTCACCAGTGCCACGGATTTGTCTTCTTGCAGCAAGGCCATAATTTTCGGCAGCGCACGGTCTTCGTTATCCTCACGGAAAGAGAGCTGTGGTTTGCGAATATCAAAATGGTTTAGCAAAAAGCCCGTTTTGCGGGTATCTTCACTGACCACCATATCCGCTTCGCGCAGCGTATCTAAGGCGCGCTGCGAGATATCCCCTAAATTACCAATTGGCGTAGATACTAAATACAACATATAAGATTACTCAATCACAATCTGGTCCAGGTTTTCTGCTGGAACCGGGTATTGCATATTCAAATTCTTTAACTTTTCAACCAAAATGCTGGCGATCACCAGGTCGCGGAACCATTTCCGGCTGGCAGGGACAATATACCAGGGCGCAGCTTCGGTGCTGGTTTTATTCAACACATCCTCGTAAGCCGCCATGTACTCTTTCCAGAGGGCGCGTTCTTTTAGATCGCCGGGATTGAACTTCCAGCGCTTATTCGGGTCATCCAGCCGGGCTTGCAGGCGTTCTTTCTGTTCATCCAGATCAATATGTAAAAAGAATTTTAAGATTGTGGTGCCTTCATCAGCCAGGGTTTGTTCAAAATCCTTGATTTGCTCAAATCGTTTCTTCCAAACCGTTTCAGGAACCAGGTTATGCACCCGCACCACCAGAACATCCTCATAATGACTGCGGTTAAATATGACCATCTCACCTTTCCCTGGAGTCTGTTGGTGGATTCGCCATAAATAATCATGATCTAACTCAATGGGTGTAGGCACTTTAAAGCTGGCTACGCGCACACCCTGCGGGTTGACTCCTTCAAATACATGCCGGATCACACCATCTTTGCCGCTGGTATCCATGCCTTGCAAAACAATCAGGATTTTATGTTTGTGCTCCGCATAGAGCAGTTCCTGAAGAGTCTCTAACTCACGGTTTAACTCCAAGAGCCTTTCTTTGCCTTCGCTTTTTTCATCGACTGAGCCATTGATCTCGCTGGGATCCCATTTTTTTAAGTCAATCTTGTCATTGGGTTTTACACGATAGCGATCGAACATTATTCCCTCCATCTGGTCTCAATCCGCAAGCGTACCATATCCTGGTGACATTATAGCATGGGACCTTGATTGTGCCACAAAAGGCTTTACAACAATCATTACGCTTCACAAGGCTGTGCCAACTGGGTATAATGAGCCAAGGAGACGTTATGCCGACAAATCCGACCCGAGATAGAGTTAATCCTGAAAAAGTCAATACCACCCCGCTGCGGCGGCCTAGCTGGATTCAAATCACCAAACCGCAAGGCGAAACCTATGAGTGGCTTCAACAGTTGATGCGCAAAAAAGCCTTGCACACCGTTTGTGAAGAAGCCGGCTGCCCCAATATGAGCGAATGCTGGGGTTCCGGCACAGCTACCTTTTTGATGATGGGTGATATCTGTACGCGTACCTGCGGTTTTTGTGACGTCAAACGTGGAAAACCAGAAAACCTGGATTGGCTGGAACCAGAGCGGGTTGCCCAAGCGGTTAAGGCGATGGGGCTAAAACATGCCGTTATTACCTCAGTCAACCGCGATGACCGCAAAGACGGCGGCGCCCCAATTTTTGCGATGGTCATCCGGCGTATCCGTGAAATTCATCCCGGCTGTTCGATTGAAGTGCTCATCCCGGATTTTAAAGGCAGCGCGGAAGCGCTGCGCCTGGTAATGGACGCCCGTCCGGAAATCTTAAACCACAATGTGGAAACTGTTCCTCGTTTATTCAAGCAGGTGCAGCCCCAAGACCGCTATGAGTGGGCGCAAGCCACGCTCAGCAATGCCAAGAAGATTGACCCCGAAGTCCTGACAAAATCCGGTATGATGCTGGGTTTAGGCGAAACAATAGACGAAGTCAAAGCGGTGATGGATGATTTGCGCTCCTGGGGAGTGGACATCCTGACCATCGGCCAATACCTTCAACCCAGCCGCAAACATTTGCCAATGGAACGCTACTACACCCTGGAAGAATTTGCCGGCCTCAAACAATACGGACTAAACATCGGTTTCAAGTGGGTTGAATCCGCCCCGCTGGTCCGTTCATCCTATCATGCCGCAGAGCAGGTGCGCGCGTTGAGCAGTATCCATCGCCAATTAAATCCTCACGCCGGATAAATTTTCTCCAACCTTCCACAGGCTAAATACAATCTTCATTATGAAGAGTAGAATAAAACTAAATACTTCGCGAAGGAAAGCAAATGCATCGAGCGATCTGGTGGATCCGGCGTGATTTCCGAATAGAAGATAATCCTGCCCTGAACACGGCCTTACGGGAAGGATTTTCCGTATTACCGGTCTTTATCCTGGATCCATACCTGCTGCGCAAACCAGCCCCAACCCGGCAAGCTTTTTTATTTGACGGTTTACGAAAGCTCAATGAAGAATTGGTTCAAAAAGGTAGTGCCTTATTGGTACGCAGCGGACCACCCCTAGAAATCCTCACCCATCTGGTTCAGGAGAGCCAGGCGGTGCGCATCTTCGCCGAAGAAGATTTTTCACCGTATGCGCGCCGCCGGGATCAGGAAATTGCGGGCATTCTCCCTTTCGAATTGGTGTCGGGGTTAACCGTTCACCATCCATCTGCCGCAGTTAAACCGGATGGCAGCCCTTATACCGTTTTCACCCCCTTCTCGAAAGCCTGGAGATCACTGCCCTTCCCAAATGCAGGAGAAAGTGATTTACCGGTTCAATTTCCAGCCGTTCCTACGTTTTCCAGTATTCCTATACCAGACAGCCCCACCCACCCATTTTTCCCGGCCGGCAGCAAGGAAGCTAACCGGCGGCTTGATCAATTCCTTAACCTGCCCGTGACCGGTTATGCAGAAGATCGCAACCGGTTGGATCTGGATGGTACCTCGCGGCTGTCGCCCTACCTGCGCTTTGGGATGCTTTCTCCCCGCCTGGCCGTGATGAAAACTCGCAGCGCTGCCGAATCACTTGTCGAAGTGGATGCCAGAAAAGGAGCCGAAACATTCATCAATGAATTAATCTGGCGCGAATTTTACCAATCCATCCTTTATCATTTTCCTCATGTTTTAAAAGAGGCTTTTAATCCTGGATTGCGAAATATTCCCTGGCGAGATGCACCGCAAGACTTGCAGCGATGGAAAGACGGCCTGACAGGTTACCCGATTGTCGATGCGTGTATGCGCCAATTGGCCGGAACAGGTTGGATGCACAACCGTGGACGGATGATTGCAGCTTCATTCCTGGTCAAAGACCTGCTGATCAACTGGCAGGAAGGGGAAAGCTGGTTTATGGAGCAATTAATTGACGGCGACCCGGCTGCAAATAACGGCGGATGGCAGTGGACTGCCGGAGTTGGTACAGACGCTGCGCCGTATTTTCGCATTTTTAATCCAATTTTGCAAAGCCAAAAATTCGATCCACAAGGGAAATTTATCCGCCAGTGGGTACCGGAATTACAGTCCGTGCCGGATGAATACATTCACACCCCCTGGCAAATGCCCGCAGATCTGCAAGCCCCGGTAAACCTGCGGATTGGAATAGACTATCCTGCGCCAATCGTTGATCATGCCGCGGTCAAAGAACGAACGCTGGCCGCCTATAAATTCAGTCAAACCAGCCGTAATAAATAAACTCCCGGTTTTAAATATTTGACTACAATCAGTATAGAAAATTTTTAATCCAAAACCCTATGCTCTTTGACGATACTACTTGGAGGGGATTATGATTCTAAATCAATGGTATGTCATCCTTGAATCGCGGGAGGTCAAGGTAAATAAACCCATTGGCGTAACCCGCCTGGGTGAAAAAATGGTTGCCTGGCGCGACACGCGAGGAAAAATTACGGTTCAATCCGACCTGTGCCCTCACCGCGGGGTGGCTTTAAGTATTGGGGAAATCAAAGGGGACTGCATCCAATGCCCCTTTCACGGATTTGAATATGACAGCAGCGGACAGTGCACCTATATTCCTGCAAACGGCCGGAATGCACCCTTGCCCAAAGCCCTTCAGGTGAAAACTTACCCCACGCGTGAGGCGCACGGTTATATTTACATCTGGTGGGGGGAAGAGCGCAATGAATATCCGCCGCTGCCCTGGTTTGATGATTTGGATAACGGTTTTTATACCAGCGATTACCACGAACACTGGACGGTGGATTACTCGCGCGCTATTGAAAATCAATTAGACGTTTTCCATCTGCCATTCCCTCACCGTACCACGATCGGCCGAGGAAACCGCACTATCGCAGACGGCCCCATCACCGAAATGAACGGTGACGAATTACAAATCTGGGTTTATAACCGGGTCGATGACGGTACTACCACCAAACGATCTGCTGAGTTAGAAAAACCTTCTCGCCCGCCTTTTTTACGATTTAAGTTCCCCCATTTATGGATGAACTATATCGCCCCAGATTTACGCATCACAGTGTTTTTTACCCCAATCGATGATGAAAACTGCATTCTTTATACGCGCTATTACCAGCGGTTCGTT
>JAJUJY010000093.1 GCA_029265085.1 Chloroflexota bacterium | reverse complement strand
GGGAATTTTTCGTCCAAAGGAAAATGAAGTACATTATTCCAACAATGGAAGCTATCCATAAAATTAAGTTTAGTGCAAAGTAATTGGATGGATCATACTTAAAATTTTTGAACTGAAAATAATAAAAAAGCCAATAGATTGGTCGAAATCTCCCGGTTTCTGCTTCTCTCAAAAATACTAAAGGATCTTGGGTCATTAAATTACTCATTTTCAGCGTCAACCCATCATCCAATAGACCAAATTGTGCTGAAAATAATCTGGGCAGCATCATAAGTATTCCAAGAATAATTGGGGTGCTCCAGCAAAATATTTTTTTGATCAGTGTGCTTTTTGTCATGAATATATGTCTCCCCTCCCCATGATTTCACCAACAATTTCTAATCATACCAAATTTCCACACCAAATATTGAGCAAAAACATAGAAATTCGTTGCACAATATAGACTATCCGAAAAATCCTTATGCTATAATAAATAAGCTTATGGAAGAGAATACTGTAACTACCCCTCAATTGCCCCCACCGGAAAATCCGGCGCCACAAACTACGTCTTCGGACGATGTGAAACAATCACGCCAGCGTGTGATCATTGCAACCATTGTTGCCGTGATCATCCTTGGGTTGATTATCTTTGGTATTGTCATGCTGGCTGTCGCGCCCGAAGGAACGACCGCTCGCGTTCGCGATATCTTCATCATATTTATGGCGCTTGAATCGCTGGTATTGGGCGTGGCGTTAATTGTATTAATCATCCAGTTAGCTACGTTAATTAATTTGCTCCAAAATGAGATAAAGCCCATCTTAGATACAACCAATGAAACAGTCAACAATTTACGCGGCACGACTGTTTTCTTGTCAAACAACCTGGTTCAGCCAATCATTAAGATGAATGAATATCTGGCCGGTTTGAAAAAATTGTTCGATATGCTCCGCCCAGACCGGAGATGAGTTGGGCTTCAGCATAATATTCGAAAGGAGAGATAAGACATGGCAAAGAACGACGAATTTGGTGCGTTTCTGGTTGGTTTCATTGTTGGCAGCCTGACCGGAGCCGTTGCAGCCCTCCTGCTGGCCCCGCAATCTGGTGAGGAAACCCGTACAGTAATCAAAGAAAAAGCGATTGAACTGCGCGATAAAACCTCCGAATCAGTAACCGACCTGTATGGACAGGCCGAGCTGGCCGCAAACGAGGCCGTAAAAAAGGCTGAGGAATTATTAGCCAAGGCCAAAGAACAGGCCGCTGAACTTCAGCGCAAAGGACAGGTCATTCTGGAAGAACAAAAAGCAAAGATGACCCCACCCAGCGAGGAAATTAAGGCTGAATAAACCCTGATTAATGAAAAAGCGGTGATTTGGACTTCCAAATCACCGCTTTTTTATTTTATATTGAAGGAAACACCTGGGCTAAGCACAGAACAATGTCCCTGGAAAGGACACTGGCGGAATTTCCAAGCTTCTTTTCTGCCATCAACCCTGCCTGAGCATGAATCCAGGCACCGGCCACTGCCGCCTGATAGGCTGCCATACCTTGAGCCCTTAAACCAGCAATACAGCCAGCCAATACATCCCCCGTCCCTGCTTTTGCCAGGGCAGAAGTTGCCACCGGGATCACCGTCACTTCCCCGTCCGGATTCGCCACACAGGTCATCGCACCTTTTAATACCAGCACTTTATTCCACTCTTGAGCATATTTTTGAGCCAATACCAGGCGATTGTTTTGAATCTCCTGCACAGGCAGGCCGGTTAATGCACTCATTTCCCCAGGATGCGGGGTCAAAATGGTGTCTGACGAGATTAAGCTGCTCCATCCAGGGAGTTTTGCCATTAATCGTAAGCCATCCGCATCGACAATCAATGGGGGAAGTTTGTTAGCCGTTTCAAGAATGGGTTCATCATCCCCCACAAAACCCAAAACATGCCGTTTGGCCTGATTTCTACCGCCAGTAAATAATCGTGCCACAAATTCTGCCGTAGGACTCTCCACACCCAGTCCCGGGCCAATTACTAAAACGGTCGCTCGACCTAAATTTTTACGAAGCACATCCGCGGCGGCAGCAGCAATGACTCCCATTTCGTGCGGTAAGATCACCCAGGTTGCTTCCGGTATACTCCCAGCCAGGGCGGTATGCAGCGGCCCCGGCACCGCCAGTTGAACCAAACCCGCCCCCACGCGATAAGCAGCCTCTGCCGCAAGGTATGCTGCACCAGTATAGTTGATGGAACCGGCTGCAATCAATGCAGTCCCAAAAGTGCCCTTATGCGCATTGCGAGCCCGGATAGGAAGCCACGCTCGAATTTGCTCTGGTTCGGCCGTTGAGAATCGCACGGATTGGCTAGATGTTAACCCTTCAGGAAGTCCCAAATCTATTACGACCAGTTCACCCACAAGATCATTTGCCGGAAAAGCAAGCAAGCCGCGCTTGACCGCTTCCATACAAATCGTCAGGTCTGCGGGAAGGCAATTCTCTGCCGCCGCGCCGTTGTCACAGTCCACCCCGGAGGGGCAATCTACAGCCACAACCTTTGCCTGCCCAAGGTGACTTTTTATAAAGGTCAAGACCTGGTCCAGTTCTGGTTTTAGCGGCAGTTGAACGCCGGTTCCTAAAATACCATCTAAAACGATTGGGCTATTATTCAACAGGTGCCGAAGTTTTTCTCCATTGGGATCAGTTTCCACTTTGTAAACCACTCCGCCTGCACGGAGAAACCTTGCCAGTAATTCATCATGCTCCGGACGTGAACGCACCAGGTAAGCAGCCGTTTGCCAATCCTGCTCAGCAAGTCTTCCTAATGCCACCAGGGCATCGCCGCCATTGTTGCCGGAACCAACCAGCCCAAGGATGCTTTTTTGAGGGATGCAGCCATATTTTTGCAAGATCCATTCTGCCACGCCGTTTCCAGCACGTTCCATCATCTCAGCATAACTCACCCCTTTTTGATCTGCTTCTTTCTCGATCGCTTTCATTTCCGCAACAGTTACCAGTTTCATTTTGACCCTCCTGAGATGATGATGATTATTATAGCGTCCCTAATAAGACATACGGTATAATCGCAATCATGCGTAAACTATTATACGTCACCGTATTCGTCTCTGGTTTAACCAGCCTGGCAGTTGAAATGGCCGTTTCCCGGCTGCTTGGAAATTATTTCGGCACCAGCAACCTGGTTTGGGCCAGTATCATTGGTTTGATCCTCATCTACCTCACCGTTGGCAATTTTTTGGGCGGTTATTGGGCTGATCGATCTCCCCATTTTAAGACGTTTTACCAAATTCTGATCTGGGCAGGCTTCACCATTGGACTGGTTCCAATGCTTTCGCGCCCTGTTTTGCGCCTGGCTTCCGATGCTTTTGATCAGTTACAACTGGGTGTGCTGTTTGGCTCATTTTCGGCTGTTCTGGTGCTGTTGATTATTCCAATCACCCTGCTGGGAACCGCCTCACCTTTTGCAATCCGCCTCAGTTTGCTTGATTCACGGCAAGCGGGCAGTGTTGCTGGAAAAATATATGCTGTTTCCACGTTAGGGTCTTTTATCGGCACATTTTTACCAGTCTTATTCCTCATTCCCACCATCGGCACCTACCGGTCGTTTTTGGTAATCGGCGGATTGTTGCTCATCATCGCAATTGCTGGATTATGGCTCACCAATGGCTGGAAATACTGCCTGCGTTTCGCATGGATGCCAATCGTTTTCATTCTTTTGGCAATCTATGGCACGCGCGGGACAGATAAACAAACCAGCGGCCTTATTTATGAAACCGAATCAGCTTACAACTATATTCAGGTGCTGCAAATCGGTGAATTCAAAATGCTCCGTCTGAATGAAGGCCAGGGGATTCACTCAATTTATCATCCCCAGGCATATTTTTACAACGGTCCCTGGGAACAGGTCCTGGCAGCTCCATTTTTTAATGCTGCCCCCTATGACCCTGCTAATGTAAAATCAATGGCTATTGTTGGACTGGCAGCAGGAACGACTGTTCGTCAGGCGAACCAGGTTTTTCCCAACGCTCAAATTGATGGGTTTGAAATTGATCCCAAAATCGTTGAGGTTGGCCAAAAATATTTCGATATGAATGAGCCAAATCTGAATGTCATCGTTCAGGACGGCCGTTGGGGTCTAGCTCACAGTCCCCGCCAATATGAAATCATCAGCATCGATGCCTACCGCCCCCCCTATATTCCCGCGCACTTAACCAGCCGGGAATTTTTTCAAGTGGTCTATGATCATCTGACCGGAGATGGGGTGATGGTCATTAATATCGGGCGCGGACCGAACGACCGCCGCTTGATTGACGCACTGGCTACAACCATTCGCACCGTATTTCCATCTGTGCACGTGATGGATTTACCGGAAGCCTATAATTCCATCTTGTTTGCGACAGTCCAACCCACCGAAGCAGATAACCTCATAAAAAATTATGCTGCCCTCATTCAAAATCCGCAAACATCTCCGCTTTTACTCCAAACCATGCAGGTCACGATTACCAATTTGCAGCCCGAACCTGCGCAAAGCCTGGTCTTTACCGATGATCATGCACCAATCGAATGGATTACCAACGACATGATCTTGGATTTCTTATTCACTGGTGAAATGGAGACTGTCCAATGAATCCACCCAACAAAATTGTCCTGACTTTTACAACGATATTGATCCCTTTGTTCCTGGTCATGACAGCAATCCGGATTTTAATTAACCCCTTCTTTTTAACCTTCGAATACAATAAACCTAATTTTCCGGCTGATCCCTATGGTTTCACAAAGGAAGACCGCTTCCGTTGGGCTACTCCATCGCTGCTGTACCTGACAAATAATGAAGACATCTCATACCTGGAAGAACTCAAATTTGATGACGGCACACCGATTTATAATGAACGTGAACTCAGCCACATGGTCGATGTTAAAAATCTGGTTCAAACCATGATTTCAGCCTGGTTCATCATATCCGGTCTGCTCATCTTAACCGCTCTGTTTGCATATCGAGGCCGCTGGATAAAAGATTTTTGGCTGGCAGTTTCTCGCGGCGGTTGGTCAACCATTGCGATCATTGTATTGATTCTGGCAGCAGTAGCCATCAGTTTCAATGCGCTCTTTACCGGTTTCCACCGCATCTTTTTCACCGGTGATACCTGGCTGTTTTATTACACAGACACACTCATCCGGCTGTTCCCCATCGTGTTCTGGCAAGATGCCTTTATCTTTATGGGAGTCATCACCGCCCTCGGGGCATTGATCCTTGGCTTCCTCGGCCGCAGATTGGCGAGATAATTCAAACAAAAAAACAGCGCCTTGAATGGGCGCTGTTTTTTGATAATCAATCTGTTTAGCGAATTGCCACCGGGTTTTCGCGATTGGCAGCTGGATCGAAGATATGGAAGTTTTCCATATTGAATACGATCTGAACTTTTTCGCCAATGGTGAAGCGGGTGCGGGGATCGACACGAGCAACAAAGTCGTGCTTGCCGCTGACCAGATACAGGTAAATTTCATTACCCATCAATTCGGTCACGTCAACTTTTGCCTCAACCGGAGCTGCATGGATACCAGGAGGAGCAAACAGCGGATTGTGAATATCTTCAGGGCGAACACCGAAGATCACTTCACGATCAGCATATTGTGCATAGGTCGCAACTTTGGTTTCCGGAATCTTAACGGAGAAGTCGCTCGTATCCACAAACAAATCGCTGCCGTCTTTCCGGATATGAGCAGGGAAGAAGTTCATAGCCGGTGAACCAATGAAGCCAGCCACAAACAAGTTAGAAGGGCTGTCATACAGGTTCTGCGGGGTATCCAACTGCTGCAAAATACCCTTATTCATTACCGCAATACGGGTCGCCATCGTCATAGCTTCCGTTTGGTCATGGGTAACATAGATGAAGGTTGTCTGCAGGCTTTGATGCAGCTTGCTAATCTGAGTACGGGTCTGCACGCGCAGCTTCGCATCCAGGTTGGAAAGCGGCTCATCGAACAAGAACACTTTTGGTTCACGAACAATAGCGCGGCCTACGGCCACACGCTGTCGCTGACCACCAGAAAGTTCGCGCGGCTTTCGCTTAAGCAGATTTTCAATGCCCAAAATCTGGGCGGCGTCCTCAACACGCTTTTGGATATCAGCCTTCGGGACTTTCCGAAGTTTGAGGCCAAACGCCATGTTGTCGAAAACGGTCATGTGCGGGTACAGAGCGTAGGATTGGAATACCATTGCGATATCGCGATCCTTCGGCGGGACATCGTTCACAACCCGGTCACCGATCCAAATCTTGCCATCGGAAACCTCTTCCAAGCCAGCCAGGCAGCGCAAAGCAGTGGTCTTACCGCAACCTGAAGGACCAACCAGAACCAGGAACTCTTTGTCCTCAATTTTGATGTCCAGGTCATTCAACGCAGTGAAGTCCCCAAACCGTTTCCATACATGTTCGTACGATACACCAGCCATAAAATCCTCCTTCCGGAACGAGTATAGTGATTTGATTATATGCCTGAAAAATAAAATATGCAATCATTTTTAAGATGAATTTGTTATTTTTGGCACGAAGAGATTTTTTTTCATTTTTTTGGTAAACTAAATTACAAAAGAATCGAGTGTTCCACAGACTCAACGAAAGGGGCGACAGGATGTCTGAAAAATTAACCGTTGGCCTGGGAAGAATGCACATGGAAGCTGGTGAAGTGCGTGATTTTCTTCCAGACTTTGTGGGCCACATTGAACAGTGGGGCGGCCAGGTCATCCTCGAACATGGTTATGGTTCAGGAATTGGCTTTACTGAACAAGATTACCGAAAATTTGCACCCCATGTTAAATTCTGCACGCGCGAAGAAGTGTTTCAGCAAGATATAGTCCTGATTTTACGTTACCCGCAAGAAGAAATGATCCAGACAATGCGGCGCGGTGCATGTTTGATCTCAATGATTCATTATCCTACCCGCCCCCAACGGGTTGAATTTTTACAATCCCTTGGCATCGAAGCGATTTCCTTAGATTCTATAAAAGATGATACCGGACGGCGGTTGGTTGAAAACCTTCGCATGGTTGCCTGGAATGGGGTTGATGCAGCTTTTCGGGTTCTGCGAGATATTTATCCAGCTCCTGGTTTTGAAAGCCCTCATCGCCCGCCAATTTATGCAACTTTACTAGGCGCTGGTGCAGTTGGTATTCATGTTGCCCAGGCCGCAATCCGTTACGGCAATAATCAATATTGGCGAAGCATGATTGAAAAAGGGGTTCCAGGAGTCCAATTAACAGTGGTGGACTATGACCTTACCAGCCATTACTCTGTAATGCAGGACTTGCTTCGCCGTTCTGATGTATTAATAGACGCAACGCAGCGACCGGATTCTTCTGTCCCAGTTATTCCAAACGAATGGATTGCGTTTATGGCTCCTCACGCTGTATTACTGGATTTATCCGTTGACCCATACAGTTGTGACTCAATTCCGATGAGTGTCAAAGGAATTGAAGGAGTTCCCCAGGGAAATTTAGATAAGTATGTATTTTCTCCCTTTGACCCCGAATATGATGAAATCCCGAGGTGCGTAAACACCACCAACCGGCGATATTCTGTCTCTTGCTATTCCTGGCCTGGGGTGACCCCAAAAAAATGTATGGATGTATACGGAAAACAACTTGCCCCAATGATCCGTAATATCCTCTCGGCTGGCAGCATTGAGAAATTAAGTCCAGATGGAACCTACTTTCAGCGAGCAATTGCCCGTGCGTTACTTTCCAATCAGGTTCCGCCAAATGATTAATTTTTCTTTGCAACGTGTAATCACCCTGAAACACAATTTTCGTTGAATTGCTGATGATTCTGATCATCAGTTTATCGTCTCCAGATATTAACTGGAATCTACACAACCCCTATAGCAAAGGAGACTAACCTTATGACCAGACCCAAAACTGTTGGATTTCCTCGAATGATGAAAGAAGCTGCTGAAAAACGTGTGTTTCTGCCTGAATTTGTTCAGTTTATGGCAAAGTTGGGATTGAATGTAGTCGTTGAGGAAGGTTATGGCTCTCGATCAGGATATACTTTTGACGACTATCAGCAAGGAATATCCAATATCCACCTGGGTACGCGCGAAGAGGCATTTGCCCAAGACCTGGTCATCGTGCTGCGTGCACCTACTTTCGATGAGTTTGAATTACTTCATAAGGGTTCTACCTTGTTCTCAATGCTGCATTTCCCCACCCGTCCGAAAAGGACACAAACTCTGCGCGATCTTGGGATTAAAGCCATTTCAATGGACAGTGTAGTGGATGATAACAACATTCGCCTGGTGGAAAATATGAAAGCAGTAGCATGGAACGGCCTGGAAGCCGCTTTTGATGTGTTATCCAAGCGCTGGCCTGATTTAACCCGGCCTGACAATGAACCAATTCGGGTATTAATCTTGGGAACAGGAATGGTTGGTAAACATGCCGTGGACGCGGCAACCAAACTTGGTAATATCGAAAGAAACAATGACCATATTCGTAAAGGCGGCCCCGGTGCTGTTGCAATCACCATCGGAAGAAGCATCAGCTATCAGGCCGACCGCATGGAAAAACTCATGAGAACCGCGGACATCCTGGTTGATGCCTCCCAGCGTCGAAATACAACCAAGCCAGTCATTCCAAATTCCTGGTTAAACTGGCTGCCTGATCATGCGGTTATTGCTGATTTAGCGGTGGACCCCTATCTTCCCAATGTTACGCCTCCCGTTGTGCGTGGAATAGAAGGTATTCCTCAAGGCGATTTGAATCAATATATTTTTTACCCCGATGATGCCAACTGGATGAAAACGATACCCGAAGGAATTGATACCACCAACCGCCGGGCAACCGTTACTTGCTACTCATGGCCAGGCATTCACCCAGAAGCCTGTATGCGCCATTATGCGCAGCAAATCCAACCACTCATGGAGACCCTGGTAGTCAAAGGATATGATCAACTTTCTGAAAAAGGGTCTTATTTTGACCGTGCATTATACCGGGCAACAATTGATGCCTGGTATGAACTTCCAAAGTAAATAACTGGAATCGGTTAAACCTCCAGCCAAAATCCTGGCTGGAGGTTTATTATTCACTCTATTAACTGTCGATAATCTCTTTTACTCCTAGAACACTAGTGCTATAATCTTTAAGTGTCTTTTCAATCGCAAACAGCCAGGGAGTAAAATATGCCTGAATTACCCGAAATTGCCTCGCGCGCTAAGCAAATGAATAAAGAGCTGGTTGGTAAAACCATCCAAACCATTGAAATCTCGCAGCCGAAATGTTTAAACCTCCCTATCGATGAATTTATTGCAGCGCTGCAGGAAGCCCAAATTGAAGAAGTTACCTATCGAGGGAAATGGATATTTACCCGCACCAACCGGGGATGGTTTTTACTGAACCTGGGCATGGGTGGGGAAATATTACTGGTCCCCCCTTCCGCATTGCCGGAAAAATACCGCTTAAAAATCGATTTTACCGACCAGACTTGCCTGGCGATTAATTTTTGGTGGTTTGGATATGCGCATTACGCCACCCATAATCAATTGAACCAGCACGAAATGACTGCAAAACTTGGACCAAATGCAATTGACTGCACTGCCCAAGATTTACAGAAGATTTTGAATGGACAGCGCTCTCGTTTAAAAAGTATCCTGCTTGATCAATCCAAAATTGCTGGAATTGGTAATGCCTATATTCATGATATCCTTTTTCTTGCCGGGCTTCATCCATTACGTTCAGCCAACTCATTAAATGAAGCTGAAATTGATCGTCTTGCGAAGGCAATTCAACAAGGCTTGCTCCCCAGTCTCGAAAAAGGCGGCGCGTTTTATGAAATGGATTTGCATGGATGGCGAGGTTCATTTACAATAGAAGATATTTTAATCGGCTATAAAGAAGGCCAGCCATGCCCAACGTGCGGTGATACGATCCAAAAAATCAAGACTGGTGCAACCTCCAGCTTTGTTTGTCCTAGCTGCCAGTCCTTATAGCGGCATCCTTCTGCGAAACTGTCCACCTGTACAGTGATTCTACCCAACAAGTGGTTAGCCCATAACCATTAATGAGTGGGGGATGAGATGAACCTGAGTAATTTATACTAATATCGATACAAGCACGAACGGTAAGGCTGTTTGACTCTTTCAGTATGATCCTTTTAGACAGGGTCATTGTCCCCTAATTCCCGTTCTAAACCTGTCATTCTGCCACTCTTGGCAATCGTTATCCATATTCTCACGTATTCCTAACCTCCTGGAGGTAGGTATTCTTGTCTGTCGCAACATCTGTTTTAAATTATGACTTAAAGAAAGCCATTGCGTCGAATCGGTTGCTTGGACTTTGGCGGTTAATGGCCGGCTTTCGTTGGAATTATCTGGGCGCTACCCTGGCATTGGGCGTCTCAGCCACAGCCAAAACGACCACCTACCTGCTTCTGCGGTATTTTGTAGATAACCTGGTTAACCCATCGGAAGCCACTGCCCCGCTGTACCTCATTGCGTTGGGCTTCTTAGGATTGGCTACAATCGAAGGTGGTTTCTCGTTTTTTAGCGGGCGACTGGCGGCAAAAACGGCTGAAGGGGTTGCCCGGCGGCTGCGTAATTACCTGTTTGACCATATCCAACACTTATCATTCACCTACCACTCCAAAACCGAGACCGGTGAATTGATTCAACGCTCCACATCAGATGTGGATGCATTGCGCCGTTTCTTCGCCGATCAAGCGATTGGAGTCGGCCGCATCTTCCTGCTTTTTGTGATCAACTTCATCGCTTTATTAAATCTAAATGTCAAACTGGCTTTGATTTCGATTGTGGTCATTCCTGTGATTGTTGTTGTGTCCATCTGGTTTTTCAAACGGGTTTCCAAAGCATATGAGGATTACCAGAACCAGGATGCAATTTTATCAACCACCTTGCAGGAAAACCTTTCCGGCATTCGTGTGGTGAAGGCATTTGCCCGGCAAAAGTACGAAATCGAAAAGTTTGAACGCGATAACTGGGAAAAATTCCTGCGCGGAAAGAAACTGCTTAAAATGCATTCCACCTTTTGGCCTGTCTCAGACACCATTTGCAACCTTCAAATAATCACCGGGTATCTGATTGGTGCGTTGATGGCAATCAATGGGGAAATCAGCGTTGGTACATACCTGGCATATGCCGGGCTGATCATCTGGATCATCTTCCCAATGCGCAACCTGGGACGGCTCATTGTTCAAATGTCCACCGGCATGGTTTCTTACAACCGTGTAATGGATATCATCAAGCAAGATCGCGAACCCCTTGACCAGGGAGATTATCTTCCCAAAGACAATTTGCGCGGTGAATTGGAATTTAACTCTGTTGGCTTCCGGTACGAAGAAGGCAATATCGCCCTCGAGGATATCACTTTCCATTGTAAACCTGGCCAAGTAATAGCTTTGTTAGGCTCAACCGGTTCTGGAAAAACCACACTGGTTAATTTGCTGCCGCGTTTTTACGATTACACGAGCGGCAGTATAAAGCTGGATGGGGTTGAATTGAACCGCTTCCCGCGCCGCTACCTGCGCCAACAAATCGGCATCGTTGAACAGGAACCATTCTTGTTCTCACGTACCATTCGCGAGAATATCAGTTATGGAGTGGGGCGCGAAGTATCTGACGAGGAGATTATCCGTGCAGCCAAAGCAGCCGCAATCCATGATGTGATCTTATCCTTTGAAAAAGGCTACAGCACCATGGTCGGCGAAAAGGGTGTCACCCTTTCTGGCGGTCAGAAACAAAGGGTAGCGATTGCACGGACTCTATTAAAAAATCCACGCGTTCTGATTCTGGATGATTCAACCTCATCCGTGGATACAGAGACCGAAGCAGAAATTCGTGAAGCGTTGCAGAATTTAATGCAAGGCAGAACGACATTCATTATTGCCCACCGCATTCAATCGATCATGGATGCAGATTTAATCCTTGTGTTGGATAACGGCAAAATCGTCCAGCACGGCCAGCACGAAAAGCTGGCCGGCCAGGAAGGTATCTACAAGCAAATCTTTGAGATCCAGACTCAAATTGAAAGTGAACTGGAGAAGGAGATCGCCAGTGTCGGATGAATATTTGGAAGAGGAAGAGTTTCAGTCACAGTTTAACGGCAAAACGCTTCGCCGCATTCTGGGGCTGACCCGGCCGCACCTGAAATGGGTGATCGGGTTTCTGATCACTATTGCCTGTGTGTCTGGTTTAGATTCTGTTTTTACCTACATCAGCAAGCTGATTGTTGACGAGGGTATCATTGCTGGTAACAGGCAAAACTTATACCAGTATCTGACCTATTACGGTTTATTGACCCTGGTACAAGCCGGGCTCGTTTTTGTGTTCATTTACCTCGCTGGGGTACTGGGCGAACGAGTTCGCTACGATTTGCGCCAAAAAATGTTTAATCACTTACAAGGCTTATCATTATCCTACTTTAGCCGTACACCGGTTGGCTGGATCATGTCCCGTGTAACCTCCGATTCGGAGCGCGTTGCGGACCTTGTTACCTGGGGCATGCTAGATGTGACCTGGGGCGCGATGAACATCCTGACTGCCATGGGCTTTATGCTGTTTATCAATTGGAAATTAGCCCTGATTGTCCTGGCCACTCTGCCAATTTTGCTCTATGTCGCCATTGAATTTCGCAAGCGGATTTTGGGTGAGTTCCGCAATGTGCGGAAAAACAATTCAAAAATTACCGGTGCATTCAATGAAAACATTACCGGCGTACGGGTAGTCAAAGCGCTTGGCCGCGAAAGCGAAAACATGCGTGAGTTTGGCAGCCTGACTTCAGATATGTACAAAGCAGGTTACCGGGCAGCCTGGCTCAGTGCCTTATTCTTACCTACCGTCCAGATCATCTCGGCAGTAGCCTTAGGCAGCATAGTTTGGTATGGCGGCTGGCAGGCTCAGGTCGGCACAATGACCATAGGTGGGATTCAAGCCTTTGTATCTTATGTCACCTTCATGATGTGGCCAATTCAAGATCTGGCGCGCGTCTTTGCAGAAATGCAGCACGCCATTGCATCCGGAGAACGGATTTTCTCCTTGATTGATGCGGTTCCAGATGTGCGCGACCGGCCGAACGCCTTTGATCCAGGTTCCATCCAGGGCGACATCGAATTTGACCATGTCACCTTCTATTATGATGATGGGGACGGAAAACCTGTTTTGTCTGACTTTTCTTTAAAGGTCAAACGTGGTGAAACCATCGCGTTGGTTGGGCCAACCGGTGGCGGAAAATCTACCATTGTCAACCTTGTTTGCCGTTTCTATGAACCCAAGCAAGGCAAAATCAAGATTGGTGCTCACGACTACACTGAATATTCATTGCACGCCATTCAATCCCGCATTGGCATGGTCCTGCAAACTCCGCATTTGTTCTCCGGTTCCATTCGCGATAATATCCGCTATGGACGGCTGGATGCAACGAACGAAGAGATTGAGGCTGCTGCGAAATTAGCTGGTGCGCACGAGTTCATTGCGAAGTTCGCAAAAGGCTATGACGAAGAGGTCGGTGAAGGCGGCAACCTGCTTTCAGTTGGCCAAAAACAATTGGTCAGCCTGGCACGTGCAGTCCTGGCCAAGCCGGAAATCTTCATCATGGATGAAGCAACCAGCTCAGTGGACACCTTGACCGAAGCATTAATCCAGCAGGGAATGGAAACCCTGATGGAAGGCCGGACCAGCTTTGTAATTGCGCACCGTCTTTCCACCATCAAACGGGCAGACCGAATTTTGGTCATCGAAAACGGACACATCGCAGAAATGGGCACCCACGCCGAGCTGCTGCGCGAGAAGGGTAAATACTTCCAGCTTTATACCAAGCAGTTCAGACACCAGATGGAACAGGCTATGGATCCATTTAGCGAGCTGGCTGCCGCCGGATAAGCGGATCAAAAGGAGCGGAAATAAGCCGCTCCTTTTTTTTTATCAATTTAAATAATTATTCCAACCAAAAAGCAATCTGACAAAACTGTGCTACACTATATTTACTATTTTTGTCATTGTTTTTCTCCCTTTTGTCCAAACCCGCAAGATTCAATGGCAGGTGCCTGAATGGTTAGTATAGAAAAATCAGACATCAGGCGTCTTTCTCTTGAAGCGCATGTGTTAAGCGCGGCTGCACATGCGCTTGACCTGGATAATCCGCTGCCTGAATTGCTCGATACGCTGCTTGCAAATGTTTGTCAAATTTGGGAGAGTGTAGATTTTGCAGCCGTAATGATCTGGGATCAAACATCCGGATTATTTCGTCCCCTGGCATCGTATGGCTGTGACCGGAATCTATTTAAACGGATTGGCTTGCGCGCTGGCGAATCAATTACTGGCAGGACATACGATGAAGACCGGCCGCACATTCTGGCAACGCAGGCTGAGGTTGCGGCTGTAATGGGGAACATGCGGCCGGCCAACCGGGCAACCCTGGCACGCGCGCTCGGGACGGAAGATACAGCCAACAGCACCCTGGCAGTACCAATCCGAACAGCCCAACAAAAATTTGGCGTACTGGTTTTTGAATCCTTTCACCTACAGAACCCGCTCACCCTGGATGATTTGCCGGTAAGCCAGCACCTGGCAAAAATGATTGGGCTGCTAATTGATCGTTCCCGTTTAGAGGCCAAAGCGGATGCCATTCGTCAAACTCGCGAAGCAGAACGATTGCGGTCCGAGGTCATGGCTACTTTATCTCATGAAATGCGCATGCCGCTGACTACCATTCGTGGTTATACCACCATGCTTTTGATGGATGAAATCGAATGGACCCAGGCAAAAGTGAGTGAATATCTGCAATTAATTGACGAGGAATGTGAAAGCATGAATGCGATGATTAAAAACATTCTTGATTCCTCGCTGATGGATGTAAACCAGATATCAATGGAACCTCAGCCGCTTCGCCTGCTGCATATTGCCCGTGAGGTTGCCAATGAAACCACCCGCCGGACAACGAACCACCAAATCATCGTTGAATTCTCAAACGATACGCCCCTGGTCAATGCAGACGTGCGCTGGTTAAAACAGGTCTTTCGAAATATCTTGGACAACGCTGTGAAATACTCGCCCAATGGCGGCCTGATTGTCATTCGCAGTGAGACGCGCGCCAATGACGTAGTTATCAGCATTGCTGACCAGGGTATCGGTATCTCCCCCGAAGATCTCATCCCGTTATTTGAAAAATTTTTCCGGGTCAAGTCATCAGACGTGCGAGGTATTCCCGGCACAGGCCTGGGGCTGCCAATTGCCCGGGCAATTGTGGAAATGCACGGCGGGCGCATCTGGGCAGACAGCAAACTCGGCCAGGGCACAACAGTGCACTTTACCTTACCAATTTATAAGCCGCAAACGGGTGAATTAAAACCAGTTCACGAAAGTTTAAGAAATGGTGATACGCCATGACCAAAGGGCGGATATTGATTGTAGATGATGAACCAAAGTTAGTCCGGCTGCTCCAAGAGGTATTCTCAGCAACCGGATACGAAACTTTGGCGGCTTATAATGGCGAGTATGCAATTGAAACAATTGCACTTGAACAACCTGACCTTGTTATTTTAGATATCATGTTGGGTGGTACCCTGGATGGGTACTCCGTATTACAGCGAATTCGAGATTTTACTGAATTGCCTGTAATTTTATTGACTGCAAAAGTGCGTGATGCGGATAAACTGCACGGCTTTGATCTGGGCGCAGACGATTATTTAACCAAGCCTTTTAATTCCAAAGAATTGGTAGCCAGGGTTCGAGCAGTCTTGAAACGAGCCAAAGCCGCCCATCCTTCCGACCAGGAAACTGAAATCATCTGCGGTCCCTTACAGATTGATCTGGCTCGCCGCAGAGTGATGATGAACAACCGCGAAGTCCACCTCACACCGACCGAATACAACTTACTGGTAGAGTTAGCGCGTCATGCCAACCAGGTGCTGCTGCACGAGCAACTGCTTACAGCCGTATGGGGCGAGCAATACCGAGGTGACAGCGAATATCTACGCGCATATATTTACACCCTCCGAAAGAAAATTGAAGATAATCCGACCAATCCAACCCTGATCTTACGCTGCCCTGGCATTGGTTATATGTTGTCTGTTCCATCGGAGCAAACAGCCTAAAAATATTAAAAATCCGATCTCCGGCTCCGGATTCCCTCCGGAGCCGGTTTATATTAACGTAATTTTCACGTAACACAACCAATCCTTTTCAAAAACTTAACCTGACTGGCATACACTTAAGTTAGGTTTTCAATACGCGGGGGAAACGTATTTTATTGGCATCTCCTTAACGGTGGACAGCCATTGAGCTTAATCAATAGTAAGCGGATATCCAGGCTGGAAGAAAAGCCTGTTCTATTCATGCGGCTAACTCACAAACGGGAGAATGTCTATGGAAATTTCAATAGAAGAGATTGATGAAATCATTGACCAGGAAGCCGGTGGAGAAGGTTCACTCATTGCCGCGTTGGAAGCTATTCAAGAACGTTATCGCTACCTGCCTCCAGAAGCCCTTTTACTGGCCAGCGAACGATTTGGCGTGCCGCTTTCACAAACCTATGCTGTGGCAACTTTTTACCATGCCTTTAGTTTGACTCCCAAAGGAAAACACTGCTTGCAGGTCTGCATGGGCACTGCCTGCCATGTGCGCG
>JAJUJY010000261.1 GCA_029265085.1 Chloroflexota bacterium | reverse complement strand
TGTTATGGCAGCAGAAATGATCGCAAACAGCGCGGATGTGATCTTTAATGTGGCCGGCGGCACAGGAGATGGCGCCATACTCTATGCAGCCCAGGCGGGGGTTTGGGTGATTGGGGTGGATTCGGATGAATATATCTCGGTCTTTCAATCCGGCAGTGTGGCGGGGGCAGACCGCATCTTGAGCAGTGCAATGAAGAATCTTGATGTCGGGCTTTATTACACCATCGTAGATTATCTGACCGGTCGATTTACCAGCGGACCCAAGTTGTATGACCTGACAACCGGTGGCGTTGGCCTGGCTCCGTATCACGAAGCGGTAGCTTATATTCCGCGTTCGGTTCAGAATACGATCCAAATGGTTCAGCGCAGCATTATTTTGGGTAAGATTGATGTGAACAATTCTTGCCGGTAAATTGGAATAAATTTGATCTCATGAGAATATAGAATCATCCCCTGGAATATTTGGTTGATTACCATTCCAGGGGATGATTATTTTGGTTAGCGGCGAATTGCAGGTAAGAATACCTGGTAATCAACAAATGAAGATTCATAAGCGCCGATATCACAAGCTGAACCTTTCGGCCGTGGATATTGCCGCTGGTCTTTTGTTAGAAGAGTATTTCCAATCCCTTTACAACCTTGTGGATTCCCATGATTTACAGCCGGGCTGGTAGATAGTAAGGGATGGTATCGCGCAAATGCGTTATTGTCCGATAATGCTCCCAATTCCGGGCTTAATGCTGTGGTTGTGCTGTAAATACTGGTGCTGGTATCTCCTTCTAAGGTACAAAATGAAGTAAAGACCATCCCGACCAGGCTGTAATCAATAGACAATTTTCCATAACAATCAGGGATTTTAAAAGAAAGTCCGGTAGATAAATCGCGGTTTGCTGCCAAAATGCTGTTAAACAAATGCAGGCTGTAATTTGTTTCATTGTATAAACCACCGCCATTTCCGCTGCTTTCTCCTTCACGGTCAGCCGCATTGTTGGAAATAGTTATGTTATATCCATAAACAGCATCGCCGCCATTCTGATTGATATAAATCCCGCCTCCCCGGTTAAATGCTTCATTCCCAGAAATTGTCGAATTTTCCATATAAACATAAAAGCTGCCCCCGGTATTATCTGCATTATTAATATACATGCCGCCGCCGCTGCCTGTTGTGGCGATATTTTCGGAGATTTCACTGAAGGTGATATTGACACCGCCTCTTGGATATGGATCGGTGGGCAGCGCTCCGTCGCCAACGTATATTCCACCGCCATTTGGAGCTGAATTTTTATAAATCCGGCTTTCAATGATTTGAGCCTGGGAAGAACTGGCAGATTGAATATTATAGCCATTAATAAATAGCGCACCACCAAATTCTGATGCAATATTCTCTGTAAATAACGAGGACATGATTTTCAGGTAGGCACTACCGTCGTTTTCACTATAAATTGCCCCACCGTAAGTAGCCGAATTGTTGAGAAAATTACTGGCGGTTATATTCACAATACCTCGGTTATTAAGAATCGCGCCACCTTTTCCACCTGTGCCAGTTGAATTACCAATAAATGTGCAGTTCAGCACATCTAATTCGGCGTCTTGCCCAAGGTAAACAGCTCCACCACCCGAACCACCCCCGCTGGTGAGGGCTGTCATGGCGGAAAGTGTAACTGTGAATAAATTAAGCTTGCCTCCGTTACTTACAGTAATATGGCTGGTTGTACTTAAGGTGATATAAGAAAGACTTAAGCTTGCGTTTTGCACGGAAAAAGTTGAATAATTTCCATCTACACCGGTGATAACAGGATTGGTATTTCCCCCCTGGCCAACAATTGAAATACTTAATAACTCATCACCAATGACAGAGATTCCATTCCCTGCTGTACCAATATCATAGGTGTTATCACCAGGAAGATAAATGGTTACACCATCCCGTGTCATTGCCTCTTCTAATGCTGCACGCAGAGAGCAATTATTATTGTTATCTTTGCAATTACCATCTCCAATTAAAACATCATGCGTATCGTTGGTAGTATTTACTGTAAAGCTGAAAGAACGTTCAGTTTGGGCTGCAACAGGCTGATGCACCGGAACATAAACCAGCACCAGCAAGCATATCAGGATAAATCCAGTGCGTTGGATTGATTTCATAATTTCCCCTCTCTTTTCTTAGGTTGAACAGGGTGATTCGGATATTCTTATTATAAAGATTGTGGTTTTTAGTACAAACGAAAATGGGAAGAAACACAAAAATTTCTAAGAAGTGATCGAATAATAACAAGAAACTACCTACCCAAAAGTACAGGGAAAATTCTCGTCTAATGACGGGCGCAGTCTGTTTTTTGTTTTGATAAGTTATGTTTGGGTGTGAAAGGGATCAGTTGACCGGAAAATAACCCACCAGTTTTTTATTACCGGTATGTTCTGTACCTGTCAAATCACAACCGTCTTTGTCTCCTGGCCGGCCCTCACTCGCCCTGAGGCCGGCCCATGCTTAATCCTCCGCATTAGCAATCTGTCCCGCAGGTTTCCCTTGCGAGACAGATTGCCGGCGCGGCTGATGCCTCTCGTGCCGTCCGGACCATGACGCAAAGGGTTATCCCACCCTTTGCGTCAATATCATTTTATAAAAAAAATCAGCTTACAGAGAAACCAATTTTCTGTAAGCTGATCTTTTATTAGAACTCAATCACTTTCTTTTCCAACCGTGCCTCTTCTGCGGCGAATCCGGTGCGGTGAGCAGTAAGTGCTTCGCGAGCGGTGCGCAGTACCTCGGGCGGATTGCCGCCGCGCTCCACGCTGGCCGTAAAATCCGCCATAATTTGGAAATCGCCGCCGCCGTGCCCCATACCGGGATCATCCTGGCTGGTGTTGTAAAAGGTTTTGCGCCGGGTCCGGTGGTCTTCCACCTGGATCCAGGATCCGCCGTTGCCAAACAGAGCCGTCAGGCGGGCGCGGGTACCTTCCATGCGGGTGGAACGGTGCTCCACGTGCGAATGGCCGTGCATGGTCATTGTCACACTGGTCCCGCCGGAAAAAGTCATGCTGACCACCTGGTGATCAACCACATTGTTGTCGCAGTGATACACACAGCGGCCGTACGGACCAGTCAGCAGCGCTTCATGAATCGACTGCGGAGTGGGATCTTCCGCCAGGACGGTTAACGGCCAGCCGCGGTAGTCGGTGATCTGGCGCAGCGGGGCATATACTTTGCTGAGCAAGCGAACCAAGCCGGGATTTTCCAACCACTGGCGAGTTGCCCATTGCCCAATTCCTTTGGGTGAGGTTTCTGCATACGAATGCCAGAACGGAGCCAGTTGTTCGTAAATCAACGGGGCAAAATAGGGGCAGGTATTGGCAGCCGGGCAGCCGTCAGTACAGCGCAGGGGCGCGCCTGCCGGGGCGTTCTCCGGGCGGTAGTGCATCAAAGAGCCAGTTGAGGTCAGCCGTTCACATTCTTTGCCCAAAACCCAGGGTAAGATATCCAGATCATGGCAGCATTTGGCCAGGATCATTGGTGAGGAGGTGCTGCTGTCGCGCCAGTTACCGCGCACGTAGGAATGCGCCATATGCCAAAATGAGACATTCTCGCGGTGATCCACATCGATGACTTCGCCCAGCACCCCGGATTGAACAATCTGGCGCATTTTGCGGTAATGACCCGTGTAGCGCATCACATGGCAAATATGCATCTGGCGGCCGGTGGCCTCTGAGGTGGCGGCCAGTTCTTCGCATTCTTCCAGGCGGGTAGCCATTGGCTTTTCGAGCAGGATATGGTAGCCTGCGCGCATGGCTGCCAGGGCTGGGGCGGTATGCTGCCAGTCTTGGGTGCAGATCAGCGCCGCCTCCCCCATTTGCGGTAAGGCGAGTAATTTTTCCCAGGAATCAAACTGGTGTGTTATTGGAATATTGTGCAGGCGGGCAAACCGCTCGCGCCGGCGCGGATTGGGCTCGGCAACGGCTACAAATTGAATTTTATCGGGATTCTGCAGCGCAAAAGGTGCATAGGATTCGGCGCCGCGCTGTCCTGCGCCTATAAGAATGGCTTTTATGGTCATGGTTTTGGCTTTTCTATAAAAAGTGTTGACATCCAAGAAGATTTTTGATAAGCTACACGAAATTAGCCGTATTTTGGCATGGTTAAATGGCTCATCCCCGTTTCCTGGCATTCATTTTACTACCAAATTTTTTATCATTGTTGGAAAAAATCAATCAAAATGTATTGCCCGGTGAGAACGATCTATCGCAATGCGGGCACCAGTGTGCAGATGAGTAAAGCATGGCGATTGGAGCCTGGAAACCTGGAAGGTTTTTCTATTTGATGATTATTTATTATTATAGCTATTTTGAG
>JAJUJY010000214.1 GCA_029265085.1 Chloroflexota bacterium | reverse complement strand
AGTTTTAGCCCCCATAGATTTGCGAAATAAGATAAGGGAAGAAATCAAACAAATGTTTTCGACATATGAGGGTGGAATTCAATGACTTTTTCAGCTATGAAATTATGGGCAAAAGTGGATAAAACCACACAACAGATTCATCCCTTATTGTTCCACATGTTAGATTCTGCGAACGTTGCTATGGCTTTGTGGCAGGACGCATTTTCCCCAGGCTTACAAAGTCAATTCTCCCATTGGTTAAATTGCGATCCTGAAAATACTGCAAAAATAATATCTTTTTGGGTTTCACTCCATGATCTTGGAAAGGCTAGTCCTGCATTTCAAATTAAATATCCAAATATCCAACCCGAATTAGAATCCGTTGGGCTTGGTTTTCCAGAAAATTTATCGCCTATGCCGCATGGCACAGTAACAGCTTGGGGGCTAGAAACATTATTACCGGGTACTGGCCTTGCGCCAAAAGAATCAAAACTGATTGGCAGGGCCTTAGCAGGTCATCATGGTGCCTGGCCAACCTCGACCCAATTAACAGACCCCGGAAAAAACGGGAATCTTGGAGGACGTTATTCTGCTGCCTGGGATACGGCCAGAACTTGGATATTTCAAACTTTACGAGATTTGATAGCACCTAATTGTTTATGCCACTTGCCCGAAAATGACATTGAACGCAATGCTTTTATTGCATTATTTTCCGGATTTGTCTCAACGGCTGATTGGATCGCCTCGATGGAAAACATGTTCCCATATTCCGATCCCAACATACCCATTGAGTCTTACAACCAACAATCTGCCGAACAAGCTCGAAAAGCCGTTCATCAATTAGGTTTTTGTGGTTGGAAATCAGACAACACACCTTTTGATTTCCAAAACGTTTTTAATTTTAGCCCCACAGATTTACAAAAAGAAGTAATTATCAAAGCAAGTGCCGTCCAACAACCTGCAATGCTCATTATCGAAGCCCCAACAGGATGTGGAAAAACCGAGATTGCTTTTAGCGTTGCGGATAACTGGCTTCAACAATCCAAAGGCCGTGGGATTTATATCGCCATGCCAACCACCGCAACCAGCAATCAAATGTTCAATCGGGCAAAGATCAATTATCTAAGCAAACGTTATCCACATTCCTTGATTAATTTGCAGCTTGTCCACGGCTCCGCCTTATTAAGCGATGATTTTCAAAGCATGGTTCTTCAATCTGTTGGAGAAGAAATTGATTCAGGTATTGCAGCCATGGGTTGGTTCTTACCCCGTAAACGCACATTATTAGCTTCCTTTGGTATTGGCACCGTTGATCAGGCTTTATTAAGTATTTTAAAAACGCGGCATTTTTTTGTTCGTCTTTTTGGCTTGGGGGGGAAAATCATTATTTTTGATGAGGTCCACGCTTATGACGTTTATATGTCATCATTGTTTTCTCGTTTGCTTGAATGGTTACATGCCGCAGGGGTATCAGTAATATTACTCTCAGCAACCTTGCCGGTTCATACCCGGGCACAATTGGTAAAAGCCTATTCTGGAGAACAATATGACACGATCAATATAGGCTATCCATGCTTCACAATCGTTGAAAATCAGAAGGTTATATTCCAAAAGTTACCCAGCAACGTCAAACCGCCAATAAAAATCCATTGGAGTGATCCCAGCCCAGAGGATATTTCTAATCTTTTAAGAGAGAATTTAACAAATGGCGGATGTGCGGCGGTTATCTGCAATACTGTTCGCCGGGCACAAGAGGTTTATCAAACTATCCTTTCAGCCAAAATCTGCCCAGAAGAAGATTGTTTATTATTTCATGCTCGTTTTCCTTATCAGCGCCGCTTAGAAATAGAAAATGAGGTATTAAATCGCTTTGGAAAACAACCCAACCCTAAACGGCCATATTGCTCTATCCTGGTTGCAACTCAAGTAATCGAACAATCATTAGATCTGGACTTTGACCTGATGGTGTCTGATTTGGCTCCAATCGATTTATTGATCCAACGTTGCGGCCGCTTACAACGGCACAATAGAACCGACCGGCCTACCAACTTAACTTCGCCAATTTTGTTCTTATGCAATCCTTCCATGGAAGATCAAGATGCACCAAATTTTGGCAGCAGCCGGTTTGTATATGAACCGTATCTATTAATTCGGACCTTGGCTTTGTTACAAGAGCAGCCATGTTTGGAACTTCCGGAAAAAACCCCTGACCTGATCGAATCAGTTTATGGAGAGAAAGAAATTCCGGGGTTGAATAAATACCAAATTATTCTCCAAAATGCGAAAGAAAAAATGGCTGACAATGAAATGATTGCCCAACGAGCAGCTAAGAACCGCGTGATTCTCCCACCCTCAGATCCTGGGGTTATCCAAATGGAAAACGATAACCTGGAGGATGAAAATCCAACAATCCATACCTCGTTACAGGCATTAACCCGGTTAGGCTCCCCTGGTGTTCAATTGGTATGTCTGCATCGTTTACCTGATGGGACTTTAAATACACACCCGGCCGGTGATGGGGAACCAATTTGCCTGGATAAAGTAATTAATCATCACACAATTCAATCCCTATTACGGGCATCGTTGAACGTACAAAATTTTGATGTCGTCAAATATTTCCAATCCAAACAGCCCCCAACGGCATGGAAAGATAAATCCGCATTGCGTTTTCATTACCTGGTTGAATTTTCAAATGGAATATTTCAGCCAGAAGGAGCGAACTTCCGCTTAATTCTAGATCATAAAACTGGCCTATCAGTTGAAAAGGAGGTGCAATGAAGGCCACATTTAATTTAGTCTCCAATCCATGGATACCATGTACGCTTGGTAGTGGAGAAACTATTGAATTAAGTCTCTTTGACACACTTGTCAAAGCCCATGAACTCCAAACCGTAGAGGGGGACTCTCCCCAGGAAAAGGCAGCTATCCTACGGCTGCTGTTAGCCATACTACATCGTGTGGTTGATACCCAAACCCAGGAGTCATGGCATCGAACCTGGCAGGCAGGCAAATTTGATGCAACTGCAATTGAGGCATACTTCCACAAGTGGGAAAATCGTTTTGATTTATTTGACCCAATCCGGCCGTTTTATCAAATTCGCCATGATTTGGTAGAACCAAAACCCGCGATCAAAATGCGGCCAGGTTTGTTATCAGTCCCCCACTACTATCATTCTGTAGTGACTGGAGAAGAGAGCTTTACACCTGCGCAGGCGGCAAGGTTAATTGTCAATACACACGCATTCGCCACACCAGGGATATGTCACCCTCAAAAAGGTTTGTTTTTCAATGGAGGCCCCTGGCTTGCCGGGAAAGTGTTTTTCCTGGAAGGCGACACTTTATTCCACACCTTAATGCTGAACCTGCTGCAATATGCGCCCGATCACCCGCACCCCAACCTTTGCAAAACCGAAGCGGATGCACCAGCCTGGGAAATGGATGATCCTTTTTTGAACAATCGCGAGTATCCATTAGGATACCTGGATTATTTAACCTGGCAAAATCGGCGCGCCTATCTTATTCCCATTGAAAAAGATGGGCAGATTTGGGTCGAACAAGTGGTAGAAGCGCCTGGACTGAAATTAAAAGGTGAAATCCGCGATCCAATGAAAGTCTATGTGGATGACGATCACAGAGGGCGCAAGATGATGTACTTGACTGAATCAAAAGCATTATGGCGTGATAGCTCCACCTTCTTGGATATCAAATCTCAAAAGGTACATGTTCCCCTGGCATTACGTTGGATTTCCGACCTGGTTTATGAAAACGATCTTCCTACTAGCTTAACTTTACGGCTCATGTCCGTTGGGTTGGTAGTGGAGAACCAATCAAAAATAGTGCTCCATCGTTTAGAAAGGATGCCCTTACCAATTCAATTCTTGAGCGATCAAGACCTTGTAGCCGTCATAAAACAAGAAATTGCTTTGGCTGAAAGTGTCCAATCCAAAATTTATTTTGCTACCAATACTCTGGCAAAACTGATTCTCTCCCAACAAGCTGACCTATCAGAAGGCCGTGAACCACTCAAAGAAGATGTTAAGGGCTTAATGATGCATTGGAAATGGGAACAAGCCTATTGGCCAAAACTGGAATTGCCATTCTTCACCTTGATCCAAGAACTTGCCAATGGGAACAGCGAAGCCACAAAGACCTGGAGAGAAACGCTAATTCGGACTGCCTGGAGCACTTTGGATAGCAGTATCCGGTTTGCCGGTGATAACACATCCGCACTAAAAGCAGCTGTACAAGCACGGCGCGAATTAGGCGGTGGATTAAAAGCACTTGGGCTATCTTTCGAAGCTCAAAAATCACCTGAATTGATCTCATAAGAAAGGAGCACAAATGACAGAACCAACTGCACAAGATCGATTTGTAGATCACTTAGTAGATTTAGCAAATGGCAAAAATCGCGGTGCCCTGGCAGCGCTGCGCCGCGGATTAGGGCTAATGCCTGGTGAGGCACCAGAAATGTTCCCTTATATCGTGCCGTACCTTCCCAATCATCCCTCACGGGAACTTGAACGCGCTTATTATTTGATTGCTTCCTTATTCGCCCTTCACCCATCGAACACAAGCGAAGGCAATATAGGCAACCATATGGCAGCTTGCATTCGCAATCAAAATGATCGAGAAGCCATAGAGCGCCGTTTTGTGGCATTACTCAATTGCCACGTTGACGATTTAAGCGGTTTATTGCGCCAGACAGTAAGCTACTTAAAATCCAAAGAACAGCCCATTAACTACAAACAATTGTTGTCCGACCTTCTATATTGGTCAAATCGCGAAAAATCAGTTCAACGTCATTGGGCTTTAGGGTTCTGGAGCCGGATTGAAGTAGTGGCCCAGAATCAAACGGAAGCCAAAACCAACTAACCTATTCTTTCATCAATTCCAAAGGAGATTTCAAGATGTTAATCGAATTGCATATCCTGCAAAATTTTGCGCCGTCCAACTTAAACCGTGATGATACCAACACCCCCAAAGACTGTGAATTTGGCGGTGTCCGCCGGGCACGAATATCCAGCCAATGTTTAAAACGGGCCATCCGTTGGTCGCCTTCATTTCGCCAAAGCACCCAGGTTGATAATGGTATGCGAACCCGTTGGATTACCCGGAAATTCATTGAAGAATTGCAAAAGAATGGCAAGAGTCTGGAAGAAGCTCAGGTAATGGCAAATGATTTTGCATTTGCTTTTGCTGGCAAAATGGAAAAGAAAAACGGAGTGCCTTACACAGCAGTTCTGATTTACTACAGTCCCGAAGAAATAAACCACCTGGTGGAAGGCTTGTTATCTGGCCGTTCTGCAGGGGATGTTGCGAAAGAAATGGTCAAGATTTCTACCGGGCATACTTCCGCCCCAGATATCGCCCTGTTTGGCCGCATGCTTGCCAATGATCCGCGGTTGAATCTGGAAGCGGCTTGCCAGGTTGCCCATGCGATTTCAACTCATCGCGTCAGCATGGAAATGGACTTCTATACTGCGGTGGATGAACTCAACCAAGAGGATGAAACCGGCGCTGGTATGATGGGTGTGACCGCTTTCAATAGCGCCTGCTTTTATCGTTACTCCTGTGTAGATTGGAATAAGCTGGTTGAAAACCTGGATGGAAATGCAGACCTGGCTGCTCGTACCCTGGAAGGTTTCTTACGGGCATCTGTTGCCGCTGTCCCAACAGGAAAGCAAAATTCTTTTGCAGCCCAAAGTATGCCGAGCATGCTGTTGGCTGTTGTCCGCGAAAACGGGCAGGCATTTTCTTTAGCAAATGCCTTTGAAACTCCCGTCACCGCAAAACGTGAAGGTGGTTATGTGGCTGCATCCGTTGAAAAAATGGAAGCCTATTGGCAATCCATCACCCAGGTGTTTGGAAATCAAGGAGTAAAACCTTTTGCCTTGGCAATTGATCCATGCGTCGAGTTGGATGTATTAAAACCCAATGCCTGCAAAACCATGGATAGCTGGGTAAACGAGATCAAATCTGCTGTACAGGCATCGTGAGGAAATTATGGATACCTTGCTCATTCGCCTGATTGGGCCGCAACAAGCCTGGGGCGTTCAGAGTGCAGGGGAAAACCGCGACACCGGTTTAGAACCATCCAAAAGCGGTGTCATTGGTTTGTTGTGTGCGGCATTAGGCCGCCCAAGAAGCCAACCGCTGGATGATCTAAACACCTTACGCATGGGTGTGCGCGTTGATCGTGAAGGAAAACTGGAAAGTGACTATCAAACGATTCATGAAATTACCTGGGAAGGGAAATCATTATCGAGTTTAATCTCCAGGCGATACTTTCTATCCGGCGCAGCATTTTTGGTAGGACTGGAAGGTGAATACCAAATCCTGCAAACATTACACCTTGCCTTAGCAAATCCCCGCTGGATGATTTACCTGGGTCGAAAAGCCTTTCCGCCTTCTGCACCTGTTTATTTACCCGATGGGTTAAGAAAGCACCAATCCCTAGAAGCTGCCCTTCAATCTT
>JAJUJY010000045.1 GCA_029265085.1 Chloroflexota bacterium | reverse complement strand
TAGAATGCCTCAGCACCCATGTCAGCGCGGAAAACCTGTCCCCAACGGGATTTTAATTCGCGATAGCGGCTTTCACTCAAGAAGGTAAATGAGCGAAGTTCTTGCAGTTCATCCCGCAGATGAGAGTTTGTATTTTGCGAAACAGAAGATTGGTCTTCCAGTTGGTTGCGCAGGCCTTCCATTTCCATTTCAGCCTGGGCACGGATTTCTTCCACCTGCATCTTAATTTGTTCCAGGTCGCGTTGGAATTGATTCTTGAATTCATTTTCAAGCTCATCCAACCGTTCCTTGACAACCCGTTGAACACGAGAAATATGTTGGTTAGACACCGTCTCACCGGCAGGAGTAATTTCCACATTTGCAGATGAGAAAACAATAGCAGTTCGTAAAACAGTGCCCAGCTTATCCTGCAGTTGGCGCTCAATGGACTGGCCTTCCTGAATTACCGGTTCCAGCTTGGAAGCAATTTGATCATCGCGGCGGGATTCCATCTCGCCTTTCCGCTGATTGAGCTCCGCAATTTTGCGATCGCGCGACTGTTTTACCTCTAAAATCTTCGCATTAATTTGGGAGGCCTGTTCACGCTCTGATACACTGATTTCATCTTCAAGCCGCCGCAAAGCCTTTTGACGGGCATCATCATCAACATAAGTGACGATATACTGCGCAAAATAAAGAACCCGGTCAAGATTCCGGCGAGAAATATCTAACAACAAGCCCAAATAGGACGGAACCCGACGGGTATACCAGATATGGGCGACCGGCGTTGCCAGCTCAATATGCCCCATCCGTTCACGGCGAACAGATGAACGCGTTACTTCCACACCGCATTTATCGCAAACGATTCCCTTGTAGCGTGGGTTTTTATATTTCCCACAATAGCATTGGTAATCGCGGGTGGGACCGAAAATAGCTTCGCAAAAGAGGCCATCCTTCTCAGGACGCAGCCGTCGGTAGTTAATTGTTTCCGGCTTTAATACCTCACCATAAGACCAACTGCGAATTGTCTCCGGCGAAGCCAGGCTAATACGAAGTGCAACCAAGCTTTTCGTTTCCACTAATACGCCTCCTCAAATAAAACCCTGGAGAATTAAACCAAATCAACGCGTGGGGAAAACCCCAGGCGCTGTAAAGATGTTCAATGAGCTTCCTTAGCTGTATGCATGCAAACTAAAATTATACCACAATTTAGCATTTTCAATCGGTTTTTGTGGTCACTTTGATATATTTTAAGATTATACATTGCCCGATGACACTCTTTCGTATTTTTTGAATACTACGGGCCAAATACACTCTAACGCGTTAGCCATGCAAAGAATGCAACGCCTAAATTATACATGAAAGAATCCGAAAATACAAGCAACTTTTCGGTTTATTCTGAGAACAGATCGACGAATAATTTAACGCTGTTGGCGCAGCGGGATTTCTACCGTAAAAGTGCTTCCCTTGCCCAGTTGGCTTTCCACGTTCACTTTCCCCTGGTGCCTCTCCACGATTGACTTAACAATCGCCAAACCCAACCCGCTTCCGCGCTGTTCGTAAGCCTCTCGCCTGCCGCTGCGATAGAATTTTTCAAACAACCGGGGCATATCCAAAGGAGCTATTCCAATGCCAGAATCATGAACCTCAAAGATCACTTTACCCTGCTTGACAGAAACTTTGACCTTCACTGCACCATTCACGCGGGTGTATTTGATCGCATTTTCAACCAGGTTTAGCAGCCCTTGTTGGAGAAGTGCAGGATCAGCCTCCAACCACACTTTATCGGTATCGATAAATTCAGCTTCTAGCTGTATACTCTTTTGGGTTGCCTGTGGTTGCAAATTGCGAATGACGGTATTGACCACTTCTTCAGGAGAGATCTCTTCAACTTTCAAACCAATACCGGCCTCAATTCGCCCCAGATCAAGCAAACTATTCACCAGCCTGGTCATGTTATCGACACCACTGATAATTTTTGCGATATATCCTTTTTGCTGGTCATTTAAATCTCCCACCATTAGCATCATGGTGGCATACCCACGCATCAATGTCAACGGAGAGCGCAAATCATGGCTTACTGTTGCAACAAAATCGGATTTAATCGAATCCAACTCTTTATAATGCGTAATATCGCGCAAAATACATACTTTCCCAACCTGCTGCCCTTCTCCCATTACCGGTGCTACGCTAGCGTGGTAAATTTTTCCATTCCCCATCGTAATTTCTTTCGTAGAAATCCGATCCTCTAATGGCCCCGCCAGCATTTCGGCAAGTTCCTGAGAAGCAATTACATCATTGATCGATTTTCCTGCCGAAGTGGTTAAAACCAGCCCATGAACCTGCAGCACAGCCGGGTTTAACAACAGCAGCCGGTCTTTTTCATCAAACACAAGCACTGGTTCGGGGGTTGAGGAAATAACTGCCTCCAGCCGCCGCCGGCCAATTTCTGCTGAGGCAAATAAACGAGCATTTGCTGCTGCCAGAGCAGCTTCGCTTGCCAATGTCGTCAAAAAGCGCACTTCTTCTTCAGAAAAATTCTTGATTTGATCGTAAGCAACCCACAATGTGCCGTAATACGTATTCTCATACCGCAATGCCAATGCGATCAAAGCGTAAGGCCGGTTTGAGTTTCCCGGGATGCTGATTCTCCGGACACGGGATGTGTTCGGGATGGTCAGCAGTTCTTGAGAGCGCATCAAATCAAATATTTGTTGATCCAGTGAAGCCAATACATCAGACAGCGGGCCAATGCCAAAGGCTGCCGGTTTGTCTTCTTGTAGATCAGAGCGGACCTCAGAAATGAGTACTGCCCGTGCTGATACTGCTTGTTCCCCCAGCGCCGCTTCCAGGATTGGGCGAATTGATTCTTCAACCTCTAGATTAGCAGCAACACCCTGGCTGACCAATAAAAGCCGGTTCAATTCATCTAATCTTGCCTTCAAGCTGACCCGCATTTGCTCAAATGCTTTACCTAAACGCCCAATTTCATCCACACCTTTATACGGAAGCGGAGTGGACAGCTGCCCCTGGGCGATCAAAGTTGTTTGGCCGGCTAATGTTTGCAGTGATCCGGTCATGGTTCTCATACTGAGGCGAATCAGCACATACGCTAAAACCGCAAACACCAACAAAATAACCAGCAGCGGAATGGCAATATCCAATGCAATCTTTTGAGCCTGCTCGGCGGGCAATTTCAGAATTACCGACCAGGGCCGGCCTAGAACAGGTTGATAATAAACCAGCTGCCGGGTACCTGTTGGAGAGATATCCTCATAAAAAGCACTGGTCTCAGCCAGCTTTCCTTGATATGGCTCAAAGATCACGAGGGGCGAATCCGTCACGGCATGATAAAGGATATTTTGGTTTTCATCCAAGATGATTCCTTCTCCGCCATCATCGGCCACTGCTTTCAATGCTTCAAGTGCTGGTTGGGTAAACGGATTTGTATTTAAATCAGTCCGCCCAATCACCACCCCAACCGTTTGTCCGGTTTCGTTATTAATTGCCGCAATAAAGGATAATTGTGCTGAATTTTCGCCCAAAAGAGGTTCAATGGCATAGGTTTGCACTAAGACACCCTTCAAAGCCAGATCAATGCCTAATTTTTCCTCATCAGAAAGCCGAATTTGACTGAAATCCGATTCGGGATATCCACCCATAGTTTCTTTTTGGGCATTAATCACAAAAAATTGGCGGAAATACGGAATTGAGCGCAAGTGTGCCGCAAGGTGATTCGACAATTCAACGCCAGATAAATTAGCCAGGTCAGGTTGGGCAACCGACAGAATTAAACTTTGCCCTGTTTCCTGCAAATACGGCAAACTTTCTGCGGCAACCTCAGCTGTACTGGACAGACGATCACGGATCATTTTCCTCGCCGCTGCGCCAGCCACCATCCAGTCACCTAAAATCAAAACAATAACCAATACCAAAATCATGGGCAAGGTAAAATGCAGGAAGCGCGTTTCAAGACTTGCTTCTTCCGGGCTTGGTTGGAGCGTTCGTGGTTGATACCAGATTTTAGAACCGGATAAAAAGATTACTTCAGCAACCAGGCCGGCGATGAGCAATTCCACCCCGCGGGCTATCGCCATCCACCAAACCTCAGTTAATGCATAATCCAGGCGGATCGCCAATCCGCCTTGGGTATTAAAAAATGTACTGAGGATAAAGACAGGGAGAAAACTAATTCCTAAAAATAGTGCCGCAATTATTGGATGGCGCAGCAATTGATAAAAACGAGTTCGGTAATTTTGCCGAATAATTACACTGAAAAGGAAGGCCATTCCCCCAATTTCAAGGGGAGAAAATAGGCTGTGTGTTCCCCATAGCGCGAGCTGAAAACCACTCAACAATCCCAAAAATAAGGCTGGAATTCTTCCTAACAGACCTCCACCTAAAACCCAGGGAATCGCAAACAAAATCAACAAAAATGGTTGAATTGGTTCGCTGGGCAATCCTGGCAAAGGTAATTTACCAATATTCGGTACGCGGATTGCCAGGAGCAGGGTTGCCACTGGCGAAAATAACGCTAAACCAATAAACCATAGCCATTTTTTTTGTAATTGATCACGAAATGGCTCCCACCAAACCATGACCACCCAGACTAAAAGCCCCAAAAGGAAAAACCACCCAACCCATCCCACAAAATCAAAGGGAAGATTGACATAAGGCTTGGGAGCAAATAAGTTGGCAATTGTGATCATTTGCGGTTCCGTTGCAAATACTATACCAGAATATATATTTTTTCGTTATCCATCTGGCGATTTATTAATCCAGCATAGATTCCCGATTGAACTGACTCCATGCGAATGCGTGGAGCGGAGCAGAACGAACATTACTTGAGTTTTGCCGGAGAACCTCCAACCACTGTTTTTCATTTTCCATTGAAGCACGAAAACAATCCGCAGAAAAACTTTTGCGCTTTTCAGGTTCTGCAAAATTCATTGACTCTACGGATAGCAGGAATTTCGCTTCCAACTCATCCCGCTGCTTCTGGTAACGTTTAATTTGTACCGGATAATTCCGCAGTGTTTCACGGTGCAGAAGCTCGTGCTGCCACCATAAAGTTTGTGGATTAAATTGGCCAGTCGGTTCTGGACCAATATCTGGCAAACCAGCCTCCATCCAAACCGGTTTAAATATTCCCGTACAAGGTGCAGCGGTTCCTGTCAGCCAATGGGTAACCATTCCATCAGCCAGGTTGGAAATCATTGAGCCGGTAGTCTGGCTAATACGCACAGGTCCAAATCCGGCATGCATGCAAATATCCGCGCCAAGCAAACCTTTGGAAGGATCATCATTCCGATGATTGCGTAGATATTGCATCATGGATTGGGTAGATATTTTTCCTATATTTCCCCTAAGCAATCTTGTGCTGCAAGAATGCCGATTACCCGCATCGCTGAAATTGGTATACAGAAAATCAGAATAAACCTCCCGAACATTAAACGATCCCTGCTGCTTTTTATACAAGCCAAGCTCAACTGCGTAATTAATTAAGTTCGCCGATGAAATATCCCATTCAGTTTCAATGGTTAATGTATTAGAAATCGCCCTTACATTTTTGACCTGTTCTGCCACCCATTGCCGATCAACGGTCTCTAAAACCCAGGCAGAAGTTCGGTCTGCGATTAAAAAGCTGTTGTGATAATAGATCGGATGGGAAAAGCCGCAATTACCGCTTTGCCCATATTTTTCCAACAACTGTATAATCACCTGCATTGCTTCAAAAGCCGTTGTAGAACGCTCCAATGCCAGCCGTAAAAAATCCATCCCGATTAAACCGGGTTCTTTGTTGGCTGGAACCTTTGAAAAAATGGCTTCGTTACCGATTACCACCCCATGTTGGTTTGCCCCCATCTCTGCGCCCCAAATCCAAAACGGCTTGGACAATAAAACAGAATAGGTGTGCTCTACCTGGGGGATTTCGATATAGGTACATTTGACCATTTCACCAGGCTGGTGATCCTGTTCTGGAAATTGACAAATATATTGCGCTTCATTTGGATCGCGATCCGAATTTTTGCCAAAAATAACGGCACCATTTGCTGTTGCGTTTCCCAATGCTACGATCGTGTCGCACATATTTTCCTCGCTAAACATCGGCCTGACGAAATATCTATTTGATTATTTAATCAATATCCTGGTTGGCAGCTTACTTAAGTCTATTTGACCCAATCCAAAATTTTTTTTACAACCTGGTCAACAGTCAATCCATCGGTACATAATATTTTAGCATCAGCGGCGGGTTTGAGCGGTGCAACAGCACGGGTAGAATCTATTTGATCTCGTTTTTTAATCCCGGCTAAAATTTCATCATAATTTGCTTGCCCGCCCCGTTCATTAATTTCTTTTGAGCGTCTTCGTGCCCGTTCTTCTGCTGATGCATCCAGATACACTTTTAATTCAGCTTCTGGTAACACGACCGTGCCAATATCTCGACCGACCATCACAACTTTTCCCCGCTGACCAATCCTTCGCTGCTGCATGGTCATAGCAGAGCGAACACCAGGATAAGCGGAAACCTGAGACACATTCCCATCCACCTCAGGTTTCCGCACATCCCAGGTAATATCAACCCCGTCTAATAAAATATCCGCCTGGCGTTTATCTTTAACCGAGGCCGGTTGAATATCGATACAGATCTTCTCCGCCAATTCGGTAACCTTCTGTTCATCGTTTACAGATTGGAGATGTTGAAGCGCTGCCCACGTGACTGCGCGGTACATCACTCCTGTATCAAAAAACAAATATCCCAACCGTTCAGCCAGCAGCACGCCAACCGTTGTTTTCCCCGAAGCTGCCGGCCCATCAATCGCAATTTGATTTGGTAAATTCATAAAATTATTTTCTTTCTATAATTAAGTTTAGGGTTGGCCCCCTGATCCCGCAAACAAATCCGTTCGAACCCATAAAATGACCCGTTCCACACCAGATGGTACTTTTCGGAATGCAATCCACCGGAGCCACTCATCATTTGTCATAGCATTCCATTCTGGCGTGGAACGAATTACAAAATCCTGACCCCGATACGTTGACGACAAGGCCAGATCTGCCAGATCAGATGTGATCGCCAGGGATGGTGAAGAGCCTAATGGCAAGGCTTCTAAATACTGCACATATGGATAATTCCGTAATTCCCATCGAATGGACGGTGAATCCTGCCCAACCACCACAACATCCAGCATCGTGTTTTGCCCAATATTCCAGCGAGACACCTCGTCGATGGTTTGCACCAACAATTTCATCTCTTTTGGATAAGGTGCCTGCTGCCAGGCTTGATTTTCAGGATAAATCCCCAAACCAGCCCCATTCCAGCTCATAGAAAATGTAATCACCAATAATGGAACGCAAATGCCCCACAATGTGCCGTGATTGGCAACCTGCGGTGACCAGCCAATCCGTACCAGGTAGTAGATCGCGGCCAACATAACCACAGCAATCGCAATACTTAACATTCCGCGCCAGGCCGCATCTTCCGCTGGATTTTGCAAGAAACTTGTAAAACTTAACCAGGAAAAGCCAATCAACACGATAGTGCCAATGCTTTGAATAACCGAAATTTTCTTATCTCGAAAATCAAAAGCCAACCCATTTTCCAGGAACCTTGCTGCAAGAATCCAGGCAGGAATAGAGCTCCACGCCAAATCTGCCACCTGCCGGCTGGGGTAAACCAAAACCAACAGCAGCGAGATACCCCACCACAACGTTAAAAACAAATCAAATTTTGACTTCTTTTTAATATTCTGGATTGCACCTGCAATCCCAAGCAGCACTGGAAAGATTTGATAAGCCAAACCAGCGATTAATAATTGAGATAACGAATTACCCGATGGTGTTGACCAACCCTGGAAAAACGCCACGAAAGAACCAGGAACAGCACTCAACAAGCCAGGGGAGGCCATAAAAACTGTTCCCATTGCCAGAATAGTCCCAACACACCAAAATACCACTTTGGTGAGACCCTCTCCAAAAGAAAAGGTTGCTGAGATTTCATGGACAGAGGATTTATTCAATAACCGGTAAACAAGCCAGGAAAGCAATATCCCCAAAAGCCCAAACCAAAGACCCTGTCCGCTGATTAAAAACAAACCCATCAAGATCCCTTTTACGGCTGCAGACCGGCCAGAAAATGCTAGCAATACCGCCATCCCAAGAACGATTGAAAGGCTTAATCCATCTGCCTGCCGCGAAACTGCCACGAGGGCTGCATCGATTGCTATTCCAAACGATAAAAGGATCGATGCTTTCCTGCCAATGATATTCCGCAAAAAGTATGGAGCAAACACCAAAAGTGCGCCAATGACTGCAGGCCAGAATCGAGCCACAAATTCATTACTCTTAAAAATTGCGAAGGATAGTCCGGTCAAAAAGCCGTACAATGGTTCGCTGCTAATTCCGCTCAACAACCGATTTTGAAACAGCTGAAATGCTTGCAGTCCAAGACTGGCTTCCGCATCATTTAATGGCTGCCCACCTAAGCGGGTCAGCCGCAAAACAAGCGCCGTAAGAAATGCAAATCCATACAACAGTTGTTCCAGGCGTATTGAAAAGGATTTTTGATTTTCCATAAACTTCTCTTTTTCAGGTTATTGTTCCAAAGAACTGGGAACAACTTCATAAATCGTAACCGTGTTATTCTGATAGGCTATTGCCAGATTATTCAAGAATTTTCCATGATCAACACGATATTTACTTTCTTCCAATGAGCCCACATAAACATACCGAATCTGGTATTTCTCAAGAACGGCTTTAGCCTCATCCCAGCTATTCGTTTTGTATAAAAGTTGAATATCCGGTTCCCTCGAACCAATCTCTCTGGTTGAGCCGCGCCACTGATATTCATGACCGACCCAACCTAAAACGGTTTGATAACCCGTTAACATGGAAACTCTCGCAAAACCAGAATAACTCCCCCCAACTGCCTCCGCCACAATTCCTTGTGGAGACTGCTTCAACCATTGAATTGCCGCATAATCATCTGTTGCATATCTTTTTACATATTGCGTTCCATCAAGCGTAAGAGAATTCAATGGCTTGTCAAGCACACCGGTTTTGAGGTGAGTCATGAATAATGGATAAGCAATCGCCATTAACATTAATCCAACCCAGGCAGCACGGAAGGCTATTTTCCATCTCGGCTTAAGCCAAGTCCAGAGAACGGCTGATGCATAACTAGCTGCAATGCCCCAGACAATCCATGCCTGGAAATAGAATTTAAAAATCGTGTTCATCCGGTTCGAGAACTGGTCACGCAAATAGAAAAATTCCGGGAACAGGGTTAATCCAATCCCAATCAAAACGAGTAACACAACAAAACCGGAAGCGGCAGACCGTTCATCTTCTTGTGCAGTTACTTGAATTGCTTCTGGATTGAGTGTTTCGGTATCATGTCTGCGCCGTGAAACAGCCATCACGGTCCAGGCTAACACAAACATTACCAATAAGGTTATCCAGGTCATAGGGCTGGCTAATCTTCGGGCGAGAGACCCAAAAATCACATCAAAACCTTCACCGCCGTGCAGCCCGGAAAACAAACCGCCCAAATTGGCTATGGTTGCCCATAATCCAGTAGCGCCATTAGCTACCTGGATATCCGCAGCAGTTTTCAAAATAAAAATGATTAATCCAAACAAATAGTTTAAGAGCCACAAACCAAACACAACACTACCGGCAATAAGCAAGCCTGTTTTAAGACCGGCAATTTTCCGGTGTTTTCTCCATTCATCCCAGAGCCAGACCAAAATAGGGATAAGCAATGGGGCAAACATAATCCAAAAATGGACGCCGCGCGTAAAGAATACCAGGCTGGGCAGGATTCCGCCCGCCTGCGATTGAAATCCGATATAGAATGGCAAATACAAGAGAAGCCCAGAAACACCCACCAGCAATCCGCATTGAATAAAATCCCAGATCCGTTGACCACTCCAACCGGATTGTTGGTAACGCACCAAGGTATAAGCAGCACTGAAGAGTCCAACATAAATCGGGAAATCCCAGGTATTTAAAAATGCCAGACCCCCGGTGGCTATCACAGCCAACCAGAAAAATGGTTTTTGTACCCAGCGCTTCAGGCTAACTCCCCCTAATTGTTTATGCTTCCCACCCAGATAAAGATTCAAGGCTATAGCCGCCGCGAGGATTGCAAATGGCATAGCCAGGAGGTGGGGGTGCATGTCTCCTAACAGATAAGAAAAAAATGGAAACTCATCAATAATTTCAAATGTCTGTCCCTGCAAATTCAAATCTTGTAAAACCCGCGAGCCGCGCCACCAGACAATCCCGGTTAATCTTTCTGGAATCCAGGTAAATGGAGGTGCTGGAGGATCAACCAATTCCTTGATATTCAACCACGACCAAAACCGAGAAGTATATTGTCCATCTGCCCCCATTGACCAAAATAATCCTCTGGAATGCAGCATTTCCAGAAAACCTTCTAAGTTGCTGACAATTAGCACAAAGAAAGGCGCTAACAATGCCCCCCCAATGGCGGAAGGCTTTTTTTGTTGGGCAGACTGCTGTTTATTCCAGGTTTTGTCCAATAAGGTATATACCAAACCAAACGCACTCAATCCTGTTAAACCAAACCAGGAAGCAATCGTCAAATTAAACGCTATTCCCGATACAACTCCAGTCACCCGCACCAACATGGAAACAATCACATAACCAAAGTAATAATAAGAAATCGCATACCCTGAGAGCCAGGGATCTTGCGGCGGAAAACTGGGTGAAGCCAGAATTGCATTAATAAAGGCCAGTTCCATCGGTTTTTCAGTACCTGCGATATCTGGATCGGCAGCCCGAATATATGCCCAGAATGCAAACATTAACAGGAACAGGACTTCGCTCACCAGGATGAGCCTTTTATTTTTTTTAATCCATTCTCTTAGTTCTGACCAGCCATCACCCCGCAATAAATAAATTCCAAGCCCAATCATCATGAGCAAGGCTAGCACAACACCGCCGGTATTATTTTGAAGAACATGAAGTGAAGCAAACAGCCAGAATAAATACCCCCATACTAATAATCCTAAAGCTCTGGATAAGGTATAACCGCGATCAGATAAAAAAGGCAGCAATCGAAAAGTGATTGGGAAAGAAGCCCAACCGAGCAAAAGTAAAACGAGATACCAGGCAATGAATGCTAACATAAAGAATCCTTCTCAGGAATTTGAACGACGAAGTTGGTTAAAATCCATCCGGCCAGGAAAACGAACCGTTAAGATTCGGTGGAAATGCACAGACTTGAATTACAGCGGAAAGGTTTAATGGGCCGTATAGATGAGGAAATTTTTCACCAGTACCAATATCATCAAAACGTAAATCGGCACCTAACAAGCCTGTATCAACCTTGACTAAATATAACCCATTCTGCCCTTTAAAAAACAAGTTTGCTGTCCGTAAAACTTGTTCTTGCTTGGAAAAATGAATAAAACCTTCCGTATCAAGGGATGCCGCACGATATTCTCCAATATCAAGGGCCTGCCGCCAATCGGATTCCGGCAGGATATGAAAAATATATCGATCGGAATTGAATTCATTCATTAGTTCACCTCATAGATGACCGTTTCACCATCGCGGTATACTTCGTTCCATAAATCGCCGTTCAAATAAACGAATTTTGCTAAACCGAATTCATGATACGTTGCCCGCTCTAGCTGGCCAACCACAATATATTTCACCTGGTATTGCCGTAAAAACTTTTCTGCCTGCTCACGGTTGGCAGTGTTATAAAAATTACCAATATCATTGACGCGATTCCATACAACAATATCATTGGCCACACCGCGTTGTTGGCGCTGGTGCCAGTTCCAACCCACTACTCCAGGCAGTCCAGTATAAATAGTATACCGGCTGCCCCAGCGATATTCAGGAACATTTGCCTCTACAATGACAGGCGATCCTTTCACGTTTTCTTGCATCCACCGGATCGCCCGATAATCCTGGCTGAGATCCATCGTCTTATTATTATCCCAATACGTGGAGGTTGTCATATAAGCCATACCATCCAGGGTGTGAGGAGCTTCACGGCTCATCCGGTCACGGATTTTATCAGCTCCAGCATATAGAGGGAATAAGCTAGCAGAAAACAACAAGATTACCAGAATTGTTTGCCAGATTCTACTCGCCTGGATTGTCCAAACCTTCCAGACTGAGGGGAGCAGCCAGATCAATCCTGCTGCTGCAGAAAGGCCGTATAACGTCCAGGCTTGCAGGTAAAATTTAAACACGGTATTCATCCTGCCAACATCACCAACCAGGACAATTACCTCTACCGCAATCGTTAATGCGGTCGCAGTGCCAACCAGGAACAATATCATTCGTTTTGCATCAGGTTGATCAGGACGGAATAAAAGTGCAGCCGCCCAAACCCCAATCGTTACCGCAACCCAGCCAATTTCTACCTTGGTCAAAGTCAAATAAATCACAGCCGCGAGATATCCCAATACCAAAATCAGGATTAATTCACGGAATTTTTTCAACTTATTTAATGACGAAAGCGGAGTTTTTGCCATCCAGTCGTACGTTTCCCAATACAACCAGGAAACAATCACAAACAAGAACAATCCCCAATGAGTGATATATGACCAGAATGGAGAACGCAGCCCCTTCCAAAGATCAACCGCGTTGTATCCTTGCACATACCATGCGGCATAGGGTTGGTACAACAAGAAAGATAGACCAACCAAAACAATCTCATACAGCACAATTAAACTAAGTTTTCTGACCCAACCCGCAACACCCGGAAGCCAGGTTTCAGCAGGCTGCAGATACTTCAAACCACTGTACATAACCACTACAAAACCGATTGCCAGATAGGTTGGCATATCCCATGTATTGGTTGGCCGCAAAGAACCCATGGTGACAGCCCCAAGGAATAGACTGCTTCCAATCACCAACCAGCGGTTCATCGGCCCCGCCCAATCCCAACGCCACTTTCCAAAGAGGATAGATATCGCCCAGGCTAAAGCCAATGCGGTCAATGGAAGCGCAAACAAGTGAGCATGAGGATCACCATAAAGGAACGTAAAGAATGGAAATTCTGTAATCACATCCCCTGGAATAGCCCGGCTGGGTATCCAATACCATTGCCCAGGTCCATACGGTAAATTCATCCCATTGAAAAATGCAGCAATACCGGAGAAAGTCCAGGAGAATCGCTGCCCAAATGTAGAAGGTTCGATCACCCCCCCTGGAGCAGCCAGCTTCATCAGTCCGTGCCAGATCATCCGCACAGTTCCCAGGTTTCCCAGCACCAACACGCCAATCGCAGCCGCCAATCCCCCAATCATTGGTAAATTCTTGCGATCTTCCCAACCAATAAACGGTGGCTTTTGAGAGATTTTTTCACCTACAACACACATCAAATTCCAGGCGCTGCTAAACAGCCCCATCGCGAACAAACTGAACAGGGTAGGTAAAAACAAGTTATAGCCAATTGCAGGAACAATCCCGAGCCACTTTACAATCATTCCTACAATCACAAAGCCAAAGTAGTAATAATTAATGTACCCGCCAGCGAACCACGGATCGTACGGAGGAAAAGTTGTGCTGCGAATCACGGCATTCAAATATGAAAAATCCATTGGTTTTTCGCCGCCAAAATAGGGGTGCCATAAATCCGGATTCCCAATGCGAATCAGCAGTGAAACCAGGAAGAATACCAGGGTAATCAGTTCAATTCGCAAAAAATAACTCTTGCGCTCTTTCCATTCGGAAACCAAAGCAGCCCATTGCACTTTCGCCAGAATGATATTTACTACCAGCAAGAATCCAGCGACAATCCAAATCGTTAACCTTGTCACGGGAATATTCGCAGAGCCAATTAACCATGAAAGATAAGACAACAACAAGATGCCAGCCATTTTCGCCAGCGGATACCCCTTATCCGGCAATCCCCCCAGCGCTAAGCGAACAAATGGGTAAATTACAATTCCCAATAAGAAAATCGCCAGGTACCAGACTATCGCAGCAACAGCAGGGTATCGGTTGGTTAATGCACGCGTATTAAATAATTCCGACCAGGTACCGCCTGCACGCTGGACGCCTAACCGTGCATCCGGTAGCATCAAGGTTTCAGAATGTGTATCGGTTTTTCCCGGGGTTATATGAACTACATTGGTTAAATCCACTGCACCCAAAATATTCCTGATTGCAATTGGATCATAATCAGCTGTCTTTTTAAAGATCAACACCTTCGCATGGTCATAGACGGTGAATGCTTCTTCAGCAAACTGATCATTGATCCGCAAAGGACCGATATTCGGGAACGACTCAAACACTTTTACTAATTCAAAACCTAGCGTACCATTAAAAGAATCTGGTTGAGCTGTGTTATAGCACCACAAAACTTCTTTTTCTGCCGGACAACCGATGAGGTTTCGATAATAGGCTGTAGTTAATGGATACCGCTCCTGAACTCGGGTCGTTGTGCCCCACTGCCGATTTGAACTAATAAAAATATAGTCTGCCTGATCCAGGATTGAAACAAAGCGGGCTAATTTTTGCGGATTATCATCCCAATACAACTCAAAGTTCAGATCGCTGCGGTATATACCTCCATAAGGATCCATCCCATTCATCCGGAACGGAATGCCCATGTCCCAGGTGGATTCATTGGCAGGTGCAGAACCATACAACCCGATTTTTCCGGGCGATTCCAGTAATTCAAATTTAATCGCAAATGTCCGGTCATTTGATAATTCAACAGGTTGGTTTAAATTCACCCAATACCCTTGAGCAGGTTCATTTTCCAGGAAGGTGCCGCGGACCTCGCCATAAGCCAGGACATCGGTGGAATTAAACGGTGTGACCGATACACGAATCGTCTTATCTTGCGGCAGACCTTCCCAATCGACAATTCGATGAATATAGATCCTTTCAACTCTCCCAGCCTCAGGCAGAACGATATTCTTTTCAACCAGATCGCCTTGCTGAAATGTATTAACCGGATAAAGAAGGGTCTGATGATATTCGCCGGTAGATCCTGTAATCACTGCGCGCAGCATACCATTAATACCCACCCCCGGGCCAGGCTGGGTTGGGCGAATTTCCAGCCAATAGGTATTCCCCTTTATTAAACTGTATGGGAAATCAAAAAATATTTCTATCCCAAATAAATCTTGCTGATTGTAGCTTTGAAAATTACCAGCTAGCACACCATAGGTCAGCGGTTGAGTAATTGTGGGTTGGTCATATACCGCAATACTAAGCTCCTGCCAGGCGCCATCCGGTGACAAATTTACCAATCGGGATAAATCAACCCTCGAAAGGACACCATCTTGCTGAGCCGTAAAAGCCATTAATAAAGGAGCTTCGGCCGTTGCAGCCGTACCTTCGGCCCAGGGTACAGGTAAGGTATATTTACCCGTCTCAGTTTTGATCTCAACATTGACGGCAGCAGGAATATTATCAAGGATCCATTCCGATGCTGCCACCCGGGTCTCCGGGCGGGTATAGATTCGGGTAAAGGCAAACGCCCACACAAATGTCCCAATGATTACAATTCCGCCAAGAGCTGCAGCGCCAATCTGGATCCAGTTTCTCCGCTCGGTGAGTTTCTTCCGTGCTTCCCAACACAAACCAAGCAGCCAGGCGGCCATAATCGCCAAAGCTGGATAAACTGGCAGTTGGTACCGCATGCTGCTGGAAAAGTTTAATGATTGCCAGACAAAATAAATCCCAGTCCATCCCCAAAGCAGGATGTGCCTTTGCCATTCACCCTTGAAGATTCTCCACGCCATCACCATAAAGCCTGCCCAGGCCAACAATCCCAAAGGCAAACCCACCCCCCATTGAACCATATTTTGCAGGGCAAACGTAACTGGCCGGCGAGCCCATTGTAAAGCAGGCGGAAAATCTACATCGCCATTGCTCATTACTGAAAGCTCTTGTAAATTGGAAACCCAGTTAGGATTGAGTTTGATCCCAAAGAAACCTGGACCGCTAAAGGCATAAGGCTGGCAAATGCGAAAAACCAAAACCGCAACAAACCCGGCCAGAACCAGATTTCTCAAGAGCAACAGAGCGAGATGACTTTTTTGATTGGCAGGCTGCCTGGAATACCAAAGGACAGCAGCCGCAGGGAGTAACACAACAGCTGGAAATGCGCTGACCTTAGAGGCCATGGCAAAACCAAAGAATATTCCAAACAAAAGATAATCGGCCGCACCCTTCCAATATTTGGTCAAGTACCAATTGATCGAAGCCCTGGATGGCTGATCTTGATCAATGAATGAACCGCTTATTGGCGAACCCGTCAGGATTCGTACAGCAAAATAAAATGCACAATACGTAAAAAAGTTTGTAAAGGTATCGACTGTCCAATAATGAGATAGTTGAATTTGCAGCACAGCCGCAGCGGAGAATGCCGCTGCAACCAAACCGACACCAGCTTTGTGATACAACCGCCTTGCAATCGAGTAAACCAATAAGACGGTTAATAAATCGACAAATCCGGATAGCGCCCGCCCAATAAGGTGGATTTGATCATAACCTGTGGATTGTGTAATTTCGCCAGCGATCCTCACAAGAAATAATGGCAAGGTGCCGTACACATAAAAACCATGCCCCACATTATTTGGATTCAGAGTCGAAGTGCTGGTGTTGAAATACTCACCAATGCTCTTTACCGGTGATATCGAGCTGGCCACCATTGTCATAAAGCGTTCATCTGGATGAACATGCTGCAAATCATCCCAGTTAATACCAACAAATCGAAAATATCCGCCAACCAATAAAATTAAGATGAGCAAAAGATCAACCAGCCAGCCAGATCGATCATTGCGGCGAATTAAAGCACTATCGTTTAATGGATTTTCAACAGACATAAATATTTAACTAATCCTTAAAGGACGATTTTGCATCATCAAATATGAGGAATTATCTTGGTGGAACAAAAAAGAGTAAGAAATCTTTTCCCTCTAAAGCAACATCATAATAATATTGCGTCCCCTCGGGATACAAAGTCTGTAATTGCTCCAAAGAATTGCTGTCTTGAGGGTTTAATACAAACAATTGCGCCCTGGTTTCCGCCAATGTCTGGGAGAAGTTTTCAGGCCATAGAGCATAATCTTTAAATGGATAACCTGCATTGATTCCAACTAGTCGAGTATCAACCCAATATGGGTATGGAACCACATAAGCCGTATCCGAATTTCCGACGGAATCAGCAAAAGAACGAATCACTTTGCCAATCTCACTCGTATTCCATGCACCGCCCATGAATTGTTGATCAAACTGGCGGAACACCAGGTCGAAATTTGCTGTAACAATCCCCAATAACAAGGTCAGGACAATAACTGCGCTGACCAATTTTCCCTTGATTCCAGGCAGCTTGCGAATGACTGTGGAAATAAAACTTTCGGCACCGATAGCAGCGATGATAAACACCGGAATAACCGCACCACCGCTGCGATTTAACGAAGGATTTTCTTCTGGAAATGCCAACGATAAAATGGAAGGCATCATAAGCAATGGAACAGAAACCAGCAAGAATAAGTCCTCCCAATTCCGCTGGCGGATATACCGGACGATCAATAAAACCACGCCGATAAAATATAGGGCGGCTGTGATCACATCCAGCGCTGGGCGATTGGGCACCGAATGAACCCAAATATTGCCATTGCTGTAGAAAAACATAATGGAAGATTTCCATAGATTTTCCAAAAAGATCAACCAAACCGCATTCGGATAAGCAGCTTCAGATGTTCCTAAACGAGTAAAAGCCCGATAGCCAAACATATCCGGATTTTCAATAGCATAACGAAACAACGGTAAAAATACCACAAACGAAGCAAAAGCTAAGGCCACGAATGCATAGATTGTTTCAACGCGATTTCCCCGAGAAATGCGGTGGAGCAGATAGATTCCAATAGCCGCGATTACAACAAAGGGCAAGAAACGAATTGGACTATATCCATGCAGACCAATTCCCAGGAAAATACCCGTCCAAATAAAATCATTGCGATTCGAATTGCGTAAACCGCGAATCAAATAATATAAAGTGGGTGCAACGAATAAGGGATAGAGCGGAAAACGCAATCCAATCCGTGAGATTACATTAGGCCAATAAGCCACACCCGCCAGGAAGAACGCTGCTAATCCTACCCATTTATTTCCAAGCTCTTTCCCTAATTTATAAATAAATGGAAGAGTAAAGAATCCTGCCAGTGCAGTGCCAATTTTTAGGCTCATAAAAGACAGGCCGGTTTTAAAGATGATGGCCACGGCAGCCGTTAAATACATTTGGAAAGCTTCACGTCCTGTGTTCCGCGGAAAGAATATGCTGGTCTTTCCAAGTAATAATTCCCCTACATCCAGCAATTTTTCAGCCTGATCGCTAAACATTTCACCAGGGACTTCACTCAGGCGATAAAAACGGAAAAATGCAACCAACCCAATGGCTGCAATCATCAAAAACGTCCAAAAGTTTAGTGTGAAGGTTTTTGTTGGATTATTGATAAACCGTTGGATACGAAGCCTTAATGGAAGCGCATCATCGACAGGAAGTAACAAAGCCCATAAAACCGCCCCAATTGCCAATAGCCATAAAGCAAGATTGAGGATCGTAAAAGTATTATCCGTAAAACTTAAAAAAGCAAGAATAATTAACGGAACACAAAGAATAGTAGGAACGAGGTTGATTTTTGTCGAGAGTGGTTTTACAACGGGCTGTTTTTGTTCCGGCAATAACCATTCCCGCTTATAAATCGCCAAAAGCAGCATACCAGCCGCTGCGATATAAAAGAAAATCGCAGGTTTAATGGATTGTCCAGGCGGCTCCAGGAAAAGCTGTCCACCAATTGCTAGAACAACTGCAAGCATAGACCGCCAGGGCAAGCCCTGTTTCACTTTTGGCTGGTCAGCAGCAACAGAAGATTGAATGACCTCAGCCGCAGCTACTGGCTCAAGAACCTCTTCCTCCAGCTCAATTTTTTCTTCAGCAGGCTCTGCAGCCGGAAATTGTGGGGGCTTACCACGCCAGGGTGTCAATAACGCTTTCACGTAATCGAGGACGCTGGGCTCTTCCATATCCTGATAGATCCGCCAGTGCTGGTTTGCAACGACTGCCGGACATTCCTTTCGATAAAAATAGAAAGATTATTGATTCAGATTGATGTAATCTTACTTCAAGCAGAGATCACTGGCAAGTCAACCAGTAATAAAATCCCTTCTTGTTGATACCATTATTGCTTTCGTCTCGCCAGGTAGAAACTGTACGCGCCAGATTCCTGGCGTACGGTCTCGTGATAAATTGGTTCACAGATGGCTCGCGTTAATGCAAGATTCCATCGTTCGGGCAAAATGATCCATTTACCAAACAAAAAGTGGGTAATCAGTGACGGCAACCCAAAATAATGACCCCATTCCAGGGTGTGCAGTGCTTTCGGTGAGAAATAATGCCACCATTGTTCAATCTCAAATCCAGCTTTATCCAGCCGGGCAGTCCACACTTCAGGATCATCACAATGATAATGGCGGGAAATCCGGTTAAAAAATGACCGGTAGGCTTTTGCTAAACCTTTCAAACCAATCCGATCAAAAAATTGGGCAAGCGATAAATTTGGAAGAAAATTATGGTTGGGAACACAAAAAACGAATAAAGCCCCAGGTTTCAAGATTCGAGCCATTTCCTTTAAAACCGGGTCAAGATCAGGGATATGCTCTAACACGGAATTACTGACCGCACTTGAAAAATAACCATCATCAAAGGGCAGCTGGTCGCCTAGCCCATTAATGACCATTTTATATCCACCCCGTTTGGCTGCCTGTTTTACAGGCCCTGTCCAGGGATCCAGGCCTACATCAATCAGGTGATCAAACGCAATCGTTGCAAAATGCCCATCACCACAACCTAAATCAAATACAGGTCCCTGGAGTTCGATAGATTCATACACTCTGGCTTCAACAGCGCGGAGGATTCCCCGAAAATACGGCAAATCCTTGATCTGTAACCACAAGAAATCTTTTTTGGCAGCAGGAGGTTTCCCTAGCGGTATGTTCATCCAGATGTACCTCGTACTTCTTTGCTCATTTCTTCAAATAGCAGTTCATAGGCCGCTGCAATCGAATCCGGTAAATATCGCATCCGAATGGGTACTGGATCTTTTACATAATCGGTTTTATGGCTGAGAACTTCAATTAATGAATCAGCTAATGCAGCCGAATCACCTATCGGAAATACTTTACCCATTTCATGGAATTTTACCGGCTGCCGTACGCCCGGTAGTGTTGAGGCAATACTGGGAGAACCATTTAGCATAGCCTCTATTTGTACTAACCCAAATGCCTCTGTGGAATTCAAGGAAGGAAGAACCAAAACATCAATATTTGGATAGAAACAGGCCATCTGAGAAGGATTTAACTCTCCCAAGAATTTCCAGTTGCCGGAAGCCTGATATTTTTCAATTTGGGGAGCCAATCGGGCAAAATACTCTTCTTCCCCAATAATATTCTGGTAAGGACCGGCAAATTGCACCATAGCATTGGGAAATACCTCCAACACTCTGGGAAGAGCATCCAACAAAACCTCTACTCCTTTTTCGGTGGCAAACCTGGCAGCCATTCCGATCACAGGAGTTTGACGATTTGGGTTATTCTTCTTAGCGAATTCTAAAATACTTTCTTTTTCCACCTCTGGTAATTCAACTGGTGGAGGAATGACCTTGAGTTTCTTCAGATACCTCTTTAGATAGGGAGAATTTTCCGCATAATCCTGTGTATAGGTTACAAAGCGATGCGTAAACAGACCCGCCAGATCATTCATTAATAAAACAGCCTGGTTTGCTATCCAGCTTAAAATTCCCGGGGGCATTCGCAAATCACAATGATATGTGATTACGGTTGGTTTTTTAAACAACCGCCCGCGCAGCGCAATACCGGCAGCATCAAATTGCGGTAAGTGAAGTTGGACGACATCATGTTCTCGTACCAGGCGATTGGCAACCATACCAATCGTAGGCATGATTACCCCTTTGCTCACCCGGAAAAGTACGGGAACGCGAACAATCCGCACGCCATCTTGAACCTCTTCTAAAGGCAACTCTTTTTTAAATTGGGAGGTCAGCACCGTGACCTGATGGCCACGCCGTGCCCATGCTTTCGCCAACCGCTCTGCATATATGGTCAACCCAGATGTATGCGGGCGGTAATAAGTCAAGACAATTAATATCCGCATCCGGCTTTCCCTCTAAAATAAATCTCGATTGGCCTTCACCCAATCAAACAAACGCCGGATACCCTCTTCAACGCCAACTTTGGGTTCCCAACCTAGTTCAGATTTCGCTTTTCGTATGTCCGAAATAAAAACGCGCTGGTCGCCTGGGCGCCAATCACCAGTGGTTACCGGGATTGGATGCCCCGCATATTTTTCCAGCAGCGGACCAAATTCTTTCCAGATCGAAATGGTGTTATCTACACCACCGCCGATGTTATATTCCTGGCCTGCAACCTGGTCAATATTGGCAATTGCAGCATCATAGGCATTTAATTAATCATCGATATACATAATATCCCGTACTTGTTTACCATCCCCATAAATCTTTATGGGCAGTCCCTTGACAGCGGCAATCACAAACCAGGCTACCCAACCTTGATCCTCAATCCCAAACTGCCGTAATCCATAAATACAGCTCTGGCGAAGCACAACGGTTGGTAAACCATAAATCCGCGAATAATCTCTTACATATTGATCACCGCAACCTTTGGAACAACCATATGGCGAATGAAAATCCAGACCGCGTGTTTCCGGAACACCGTTGGGATAATCTGCATAACCATAGCGGTTTTCCTCTTCAACGATCCGCACGTCTTCCATACCGCCGTACACTTTATTCGTAGAAGCATATAATACAACTGGATTCCTGCCGGAAGCGCGAGCAGCCTCTAGCACATTAAAGGTTCCGAATGCATTGATTTCGAAATCTTCACGCGGTTCAACAACACTGGTAGTGACAGCAACTTGCGCTGCCAGGTGAACAATTACATCGGCCGATTGTGCAGCCTCGCATATTTTCAAAGCATCCCGCACATCAGCGACAACCAGGTTAAAACCCGATTCACCATATGTACGCTTCAACCATTCCAGGTTGATTTTTGCCCCGGCGCGGGACAAATTATCGTAAATCGTTACTTTCTCCCCGCGCTCCAGCAAGCGAGACACATAATTGGAGCCAATAAAGCCTGCTCCGCCGGTGATAAGGTAATGATGAGGCATTCTTCCTCCCAATAATTCAATCGTTATGCTTCGGTTTTTGACCGGAGGCGAATTTCACTAAAAATTGTTCCTAAAGATCGACCGGCCTTTGACAGGCCAATCAATCCCAAAATTCCTGTGGTAACAAACTGCATGAAATGAATCGTGATGGCATAGGCCAATGCAGAAGTTTCATTGATGTTCAATATCGTTAATGCGCCTACCAATGCGGCTTCAAATGTTCCCAGGGCTGCCGGTGCAGATGGAATTGCGATACCTAATGCCAGAACGGCGTCAGCGAAAGCGCCCCACCAGAATGGCGCTTCTGGAGCAATTGCCAGCATCACCACCCAATATTCCGTTACTGCAATTGCCCAGGATACAGCAATCCACAAAAACGAGAATACAAATTGCTTTGGATTGGTTAATGAGCCCAGGCCATCTAACAGACCGCTAAATTGAGGGACGATGAAACGTTGGAAAAAGTTCCATCGTTTTCCAATATTTTCTAACCAGCCTTGTACGATGCGGTGATAGCGGGACATTAAGAACAAAATAAACAATCCAAGCACGACCAGTCCCAGGGTAATTAATGCCACTGGTTTTGCCCAACTCATCCCCAATGCTAATGGCAAAGTAGCTAACAACAAACCAGCTGCAAAGGCCATATCAAAAGCACGTTCAATCACAATAGTAGAAAGAACATGCATTGTACCCAATCCAGTTGCCTGTCCTAATAACACAGCCCGACCGAATTCACCCGCGCGGAACGGGAAAATATTATTAAGCAGATAACCTTCATTAATCGCCCAAAAAGTTTGAGCAATTGAAGCTTTACCACCCAGCAAAACACGCCAGGCAATTGCCCTGACCCCTAAAAACAACAGGGTTAAGAGTACCGCAGCTGCAATATAAATGGGACGAATCGTCTTCAACGCAGGCCCAAGTTCTTCCCATTCGGCCAACTTAAGAACCACAAAAATGGCTACCAGGCTGATTAACACACCGGGTAACCATCGGCGGATTTCTTTCCATGCAGATTTTCCAGGCTGACTCAATCTTCCTCCAACCGCAAGATGGCCATAAAGGCTTCCTGTGGAATTTCCACATTGCCCACCATCTTCATGCGTTTCTTCCCTTTTTTCTGCTTTTCAAGAAGTTTCTTTTTACGCGTGATATCACCACCATAACATTTTGCCAATACATCTTTGCGCATGGCTTTCACGTTCGCACGAGAAATGATCCGCCCATTAGCTGAAGCCTGGATGGCGACATCAAACAACTGGCGGGGAATTAAATCTTTCAACCTGCTGACCAATGCCTGCCCTTTATGATAGGCATCATCTCGATGAACAATCGTTGCCAGGGCATCTACAGGCTCACCTCCAACCAAAACTTCCAATTTGGTTAAGTTGCCTTCGCGATAATCGGCAAAATGATAATCCATTGACGCATAACCACGAGTCCGCGATTTCAAATCGTCAAAGAAATCAACAATCAATTCCGATAACGGAATCTCAAAATTGAGTTGAACGCGGTTCGGCGCAGGATACTCTTGATCTTTGAACAGGCCGCGGCGTTTCCGGACCAGCTCCATCACCGTCCCATAAAACTCGGTGGGGGTGATGATTTGCAAAACCATCCAGGGCTCGCGGATTAAGTTATATTTACCCTCATCCGGCAATTGCGCTGGAGAATCAATAATCAGGGTTTCGTCTGTTAGCAGTACAACCTCGTATTCCACAGAGGGAGCCGTAACCACAATATCCAGATCATATTCGCGTTCAAGCCGTTCCTGGATAATTTCCATGTGGAACAAACCCAAAAAGCCGCAGCGAAAACCAAAATTTAATGCTTGCGATTTTTCAGGCTCAAAAACTAAAGAAGCATCATTCAATTGGAGTTTCTCCAATGCTTCTTTGAGGTCAGCATAATCTTCACCTTCAACGGGATAGATGCCGGCATACACCATCGGCTTTGGATGCCGGAAACCAGGCAATGGTTCAGCCGCTTTTCGGTTTGCAATTGTGATCGTATCGCCAACCCGGCATTCAGATACAGTCTTTAATCCGGTTGCAATATATCCTACTTCGCCTGCCGTTAATTCTTTCCCCGGCCTCATATCAGGCGCAAAAATGCCAATTTCAACCGGGCGCAGATCAGTAGCTGTTGACATCAAGTGCAAAATATCGGTATGCACCAATCGGCCTTGCATGATTCGCACATACGCAACGACCCCTTTATAGGAATCGTAATGCGAATCAAAGATCAAAGCTTGAAGGGGTGTTTCCTGTTCACCTTTTGGCGGTGAAACTTTCTCAACAATCGTTTCCAGAACCTGGTCAACATTCAGGCCTTCTTTGGCAGAAATGCGAACAATCGATTCGGCTGGCACCCCCAACAAATGATGGATGTCTTGAGCAACATCATCTGGTCTGGCTGATGGTAAATCGATTTTATTAATCACCGGGATGATGATCAAATCATTTTCCAACGCCAGGTAGAGGTTTGCTAAAGTTTGTGCCTCAATTCCCTGGGTAGCATCAACGATTAGAATCGCCCCTTCACAGGCCATTAATGCGCGGCTGACTTCGTATCCAAAGTCAACATGCCCAGGAGTATCAATCAAATTTAGCTCATAAGTTTTTCCATCTTTTGCGGTGTAATTCATTCGCACCGCAGAAGCTTTGATTGTGACGCCCTTCTCACGCTCCAGGTCCATTGAATCGAGAACCTGCTCCATCATCTCGCGATCAGAAATTGTGCCGGTAAGCTGTAACATTCGATCTGCAAGGGTTGACTTGCCGTGATCGATGTGAGCAATAATACAAAAATTGCGGATATAGTCCATACTCATTTCGCTGATAGTATACCTTATTTTTATAATCCTTGGGCAGATGCTTTAAGATCCGAGACAATCAGAAAAATAAAAGCGGCCCGAAGGCCGCCTGTACTTGTAATTCTGGCTAGCTCAGGAGATCGCAAATAAGCGCAAGCGCGGCTCTTCCGTATTATTAACGGTATTAACCTTCTTGCGCACCATTTCAGCCAGGCTGCGAACCGCATTTGATATTTCCGCATCTTTACTGCTTCGCATGAAAGGAACACCTAACGCATCTGCTTTTTGAGTTGTCTCATCATCTAATGGAATTGTCATTGCCACTTGATGCTTCAGCCGTTCGCCCACCTTTTCCACCGTGATCGGATGGCCTTTAATGTATCGGTTCATTACCATCACCAACCGGTCTTTATTCATCCCAAAGGCATCCCACAAATCCAGGAACATGCGTGTGTTGCGAATAGAGTTGATTTGCTGGGTAGTCACCGTTACGATCACATCTGCTGCATCCAGAGCAGCCAAAACCGGCTCAGAAATAAACGAATTGGTATTCACAACAATGAAATCATAATATTTCCGCAATTGTTCAAGGATCTTCGAGAAATTTTCTCCATTAATTTTTTCGGCAAATTCAGGGCGTGGGGGTGCCGGCATGATATATATCCCGGAAGCCCGATTAAACAACATCACACTCTCAATTAATTGCGAATCCAAATCATAAATCCGCGTGACCAGGTCCATAACAGACAACTGTGCAACTTCATTAAACATCAGGTGAATATCACCAAATTGCATACTGCCGTCAACCAGAGCTACTTTCAACTCAGTATCCATCAGCGCTAAAGCAAGGTTGGCAGCAAGCGTAGTCGTACCGGTCCCCCCTTTCGGAGAATACACCGCTATGATATTTCCGTCAGCCCCTTTACCAAAGGTGACATTCGAAGCAGTTTCAACGGGAGCAGCTCCAAAAGGCAACGTTTTCCTTCGCTCAACCACTGCTAACGAAGCTGCACGCTTTAAAACATCCGATAATTCTTTTACTGAAACATCATGAGTGATAAAGTCACATGCCCCAGCGCGGATTGCCTGTAAAACAATATCCGAATAATTGTCTTGAGAAATTAGAACAACCTGAGTCCCAGGATACTCTTTGCGCAATTTTTCCGTGAGGTTAATCCCATTCATGTCTGGGAGATTGTATTCCACCAGTGCAACCTCAGGTTTTAAATCGCGGACCGCATCCATAGCCTCCTGCGCAGACATGGATGTATTGATGACTTCTACGTCACTGATCAATCCCAATGTCTTTTGCAAATGTTTGAGCAGCTGTGGAATATTTTCTACCAGAACAATATTGATTACATCTGGGTTACCATACATCGGAGCCTCCGTGTCTTAAAAAAGCAAACCCATTTTTGGATGATCAGGATAGTTTTCCAATTTTTGCTTCGTAAAACTCCCCCGAATAAGAGTATTATAATCCGATCGAAAAATGTGTTCAATGTTTTTATTCTAATAATATTCCTATAAATACACAACCATTACAATTCGTTCCGGTATAAAATAATCTAAGGATTTTTTTACCCCTAAAGTCAAAATATTGGGTATAATGTTCCTGGGGGATATTCATCCGGTCCCCGGCCTATTTATCGTGTAAATTTAGCAATTATTTGATCCACCAATCGGAGAGCACCGTGCCCGATCAATCTTTTGACACATCCGAAAGAACTGAGCCCATTGTTGCTCAAGAACCACAGGGCAAACAAAACGGTGGAATGGGGACTAAGACTAAGGACTCAACCTTAGCCAACACTGAACCAATCAACAAAAAGCCCGTTCCAATCCAGGCTGCTCGCTGGCTGAATGAACGCCGCCAGCAGATGGTTTATTCTGTCCAAGAATGGGTTGCTTTACAAAACC
>JAJUJY010000287.1 GCA_029265085.1 Chloroflexota bacterium | reverse complement strand
GCGGCTTACAAACTGACCTGAGGTATTTTGCTGTCCCGACACCATCGAGGTGTAATAACGGGCTTACAAACTGACCTGAGGTATTTTGCTGTCCCGACACCATCAAGGTGTAATAACGGACTTACAAACTGACCTGAGGTATTTATAGATAAGAATCACTTTATCCCACATCAAACAACCGGACCTACCCCTTAATAAAAAGAGGTAGGTCCATCTTCTCCTCCGAGTTAGCAAGAGGATTACATTTTAGATACCCAAATAAGCCGCTTTCACTTGAGGATTTTCCGCTACTTCTTTTGCTGATCCCGACAGTACAATTTCGCCGGTTTCCAGCACGTAAGCACGGTTCGCAATTGAGAGAGCCATCAAAGCATTTTGTTCAACCAACAAAATACTTGTACCCTGCTGGTTGATTTCTTTAATGATGCGGAAGATTTCTTCCACCATGATTGGTGACAACCCCATTGAAGGTTCATCCAATAACAACAAACTCGGACGGCTCATCAAACCACGGCCAGTGGCTAACATTTGCTGCTCGCCGCCAGAAAGGGTGCCACCCAACTGGGTAATGCGTTCTTTTAAGCGCGGAAAACTGGCAAACACACGCTCCATCGATTGATCAATCTCAGCCGGATCATTTCGAGTATAAGCACCCATTAACAGATTTTCCTTTACCGTCAATGGAGCAAATATCTTACGACCTTCAGGCACGTGGCTGATCCCTTCCCGTACAATTTGTTGGGCAGGCATCATTGTGATGTCTTTCCCTCTAAATTTCACGGTTCCTACTCGTGGGCGTAATAAGCCTGAAACAGTCCGCAATGTAGTTGATTTACCGGCACCATTGGCTCCAATCAAAGAGACAATTTCACCTTCTTCAACATGAAAAGAAACGCCCTGCAAGGCATGAATTGCGCCGTAATACACATGGAGGTTTTCAACTTCAAGCAGCATGGGCGGCTCCTTTACCAAGATATGCTTCGATTACCTTTGGATCACTTTGGATATCCTTCGGTGTACCTCTGGCAATCACTTGCCCAAAATCCATTACGGTAATCCATTCACAAATACCCATGACAAATTTCATTTGGTGCTCAATCAACAAGATCGTCAAATCAAACCGGTCACGGATGAAATGGATTAAATCCATCAACTCTTGAATTTCTTTTGGATTCATCCCGGCGGCAGGTTCATCCAACAATAGCAGCTTTGGATTACAAGCCAGCGCTCGAGCTATTTCCACACGGCGCTGCTCTCCATAGGGAAGGTTCTTCGCCTGTTCGTTCCGAATATCCTGCAGTCCAAAAATTGAAAGAAAATCAATTGCCTGTTCTGTCAATTCAATTTCTTTTTCATAGTACTTCTTTGACCGGAAAATTCCATCGGCAATTTGGTAACCTGCATGCGGATGGTATGCAATTCGGACATTATCCAATACTGTCAAATTTTGAAACAAGCGAATATTTTGAAAGGTACGGGCAATTCCCATACGGGTGATTTCGAAAGGCTCCCGCCCCACTACACTGGACCCATTAAAACAAATCTCGCCGCTGGTAGGAACATAAATACCAGTGATCATGTTGAATACGGTGGTTTTTCCGGCACCGTTTGGACCAATCAAACCAGCAAGGTCGCCCTTTCCGATTGAAAGATCAAATCCTTTTACCGCACCCAAACCACCAAAATATTTGGTTAAGCCTTCAATGCTAAGAATAGGAGTGGAGGTTTCAGTTTTTTCTGTCATTTTCATCCTCCTTACGCCTGCCCGACCGGTGATTGTTCGGCAGCCGCTTTATCCCTGGAGCGCAATTTTAATTGAGTACCCTTCAGGAATCCCCATTCCACATTGCCTAACAACCCTTGAGGGCGAATCAACATCAACAAAAGCAGTGTGATTGGATACAAAACAAACCGCCAGGTGGGAGCTTCGGTTCCAAGTTGGCTTAAAATCACCCGCAGCAAACCTTCCAAGAAGAAGATCCAGCCAAACGAAGCTGCCACAGTACCTGTCATACTCCCCAATCCACCAAATACCACGATGATCAATGGATTAAATCCGACCAGGAAATCAAATGTTCCTGGACTGAGGAACCCAATGAAGTGGGCATAAACTGCACCGCCAATTCCGGCAAAGAAACTGCCAACCACAAATGCAAGCAACTTGGTATTCGCGATATCAATACCCATTGCTTTACCCGCAATTTCATCCTCGCGTACTGACATAATCGCTCGACCTGTGCTGGAATTGATCAAATTTCGCATGATGATAATCACCAACAACAGGAAGAAAAATGCCCAGAACCAGGTGGTCAATTTGGGAATACCAATCATACCGCGCCCGCCTTTCATTTCAGGAAACGGCAAGATTGTATCGGAGTTCACCATCAAAACATTAACCACAATCGTAAAACCCAAGGTGGCGATACCAAAATAGTCACTACCCAGGGTCAACACTGGCAAACCAAACAAAAAGCTGACTTCGGCCGCAAAAATCCCCGCAAAAATAACTGCCAGGAAGAACACAACCTGTAAAGCCACTGGAGAATTTAATACCCCCGGGTTTACACTGGTGCCCATCATCGGTGCAAGCATTGGATTCAAGAATTGACCAATCAATACAGCAAGTGCTCCGGCCGCAACACTGCCAATGAGATACAGCGTAAAAGAAGACAACACTGGAATCCCACGAATGCGGTTGACAAATTTAGAAATACCCCAAATGAATAATGCTCCTAAAATAGTTCCAAAACCGACAACAATCAATCCACGAGCATCTCCATTAACCCATCGATAGGTAATATCAGCAGCACAATACGCACCAATGCCGTAAAAACCCCATTGCCCAAGGCTGAATTGCCCATTAAAACCATAAATCAGATTAAGTCCAAGTGCAACCATTGTCATGGCAGCAGCCTGGAACAATAAGCCGCTGTCGAAATTATTTAATACTCGGAATCCGCCAAAATCGGTTAACGCAAGCTGAACAACACCAAAAGCAACAATTAATCCAATAACTTTAACCCATTTTTTAGGATGGCCAAGCACCCACAAGAGACCGTATAAATAGGCCAGGACAGCGACAATTTTTACAAGTGATCCAAGTAGAAAACCTAGTTCCATGGGCTATCTCCTATGCCTTTTCTTTTTCCGGTTCACCAAAGATGCCCGTCGGC
>JAJUJY010000212.1 GCA_029265085.1 Chloroflexota bacterium | reverse complement strand
CCTGTTCTGTTTTGCAGGATATAGGTTTTTGAATTTATTGGCACACAATAAAGTTATTCTACTCGAATTTTTTGATTCGATAAAGTATGCATCAAGTCAAGGGAATATTATAAATTAAGGTAAAAAAATGGTTACCATCGACCATTAACTTTAATTGGTCATGATATAATGTGTGAAGGCTTAATTTCACTATATTCTCACTCAAACTACCGGAGGAAACCCATGGAGTTTACCCACACTGAATTTAAGCGTTGCGATATGGTTAAGGTTACCGGTCGCGTTGATAGCGCAACTGCACCCAAGTTTAACGAAGCATTATCGGCTATTATGGATGCTGGTCGGTATCGAATCGTTCTGGATTTGAGTGAACTGACATTCATCTCTAGCGCTGGCTTGCGTGTGTTAATCAGTGCCCAGAAAAATTGCAAACGCTATAATCGTGGGGAAGTAGTCCTTGCTAATGCCCCCGAAAATATTATGTCTGCTCTTGAATTAGCTGGATTTACCCCTCTCTTCAAGATTTTTGGAGACACCATTTCCGCTGTTGGCAATTTCTAAAATAAATCTGGACCCTACCGAATGCCCACGGTTATTTTCCCTGGACGATACGATAGTCTGGCAAAAATAGCGGAACTGGTCCAACAAGCTGCCCAGGAACTTGGCCTGGATTCTTGTGCTGCCTATTCAGCAGAAACAGCTGTCGATGAGGCGTGCTCAAATATAATTGAGCACGCCTATGGTGGCGAGGATAAAGGCATTATCGAGTTCACGTACCTGACAGAAAACAATCAGTTAACCGTTATCTTGCGAGACCACGGGAAAAAATTTAATCCCAGCAAAGCTCGCAAGCCCAACCTGAGTGCCTCGCTGAAAGACCGGCCTTCCCACGGCCTCGGTCTATATTTTATGCAGCAATGGATGGATGAGGTCCGTTTTGAATATGTGGATGGGCATAATGTGTTAACTATGATAAAACGCGGAGGGGGAAAGCCTTGAAAGCCGGGCGCAATATTGCTGCCAATACAGATTGGAGACAATTTCTGCGCCTGGGAGAAGAGCTTCTTGACCAAACCAAAGCCAGTGAGCAATGCCGGATTATCCAGAAAACCATCGAGGATGATCTGGGAGGTAAAGCAAAGGTTTGGCTTGCAGAGCCGTTTTACCCTCTTCCGGGTGAGTTAGAACTGCCTGTCCTCCCATCGGCTGATGTGCCTGATTTGGTTCGAGAAAGTTTGTCGAACGGAAATATCAGCTATTTGATTGCCGAAACCCATACACGCGACTCTTGCTGCACCCAGACGGCCTACCGAGCGGTTGCGGTTCCTATTCGCACCCTGCAAAATGTCATGGGCATTATTTGGCTGGACCGCGGGGAAGAAAATCCAATTCATCGGGATGAAATTGAATATCTAGAAGGAATAGCTGCTCATGCAGCCCTTTCGATGCAAACGAATCGCCAGGTGGTCATTAAGAACTGGCGCTTTGAGCAGTTATCTTTGGTCCGTTCTGTCAGCTCACAAATCACCCGGTTCCAGAATCTGGATGATCTCTGTTCGCATGTTACCCGGTTAATTCAACAAACCTTCGGGTTTTATTTTGTGACCATCTTTACCCTGGATGAGCAGGGAACTTATTTGCAATATCGCGGCAGCGCAGGACAAAATGATATTACCGTCCCAGCCTATATGTATAAAATTCGGCTGGGTGAAGGGATGGTTGGTAACGCCGCCGCCGAAGGACGAGAAATAATTGCCACCGAGGTAAAAGCTGAACCAACTTTCGTTTTTTTGGGAGACCTGCCCGATACAAAAGCCGAGGTTTCTTTACCCCTCAAAGTGGGCGACAGGATTTTAGGCGTACTTGATCTTCAGAGCGATGAAGCCCGCGCATTTCACGAATTTGACATGATTGTTTTGCGGGCATTAGCAGATAATATCGCAATTGCAGTGGAAGGCTCCCGCTTATACAACCATTTACAACAACGCGCCGACCATTTTTCTGCATTATTAGAACTTAGCCATTCACTCACATCCATTCTAAATATCGATGACTTGATGGATGAAGTTGTAAAAACCATTCAGAAATATTTTGGTTATCCTTTTGTCCATCTATTTTTAGTTCATCCTGGGCGGCGGCGAATCTTTTATGAAACGGGCGGTGGTGCCCGCAGCCGTGCGATGGCAGAAAATGCAGTCGCATATGATTTGGATTCCCCGTCAGGAATGATCCCCTGGGTGGCGCGCAATGGGAAAACGTTGCTTGCCAATGATATAACCCTTGAACCGCTCTACATCCCTTCTTCCCTGCCGCCATCGAACACGATGGCTGAATTAGCAATTCCAATTGTTTATGGCGACCAGGTATTGGCGGTTCTGGACCTGCAAAGCGATCAAAAAAATTCTTTTGAAGAAAATAATGTCAATTTATTAGAGGCTTTTAGCGCCTCTATTGCGATTGCAATCAGAAACGCCCGGTTATACCAATCCGAAACCTGGCGTAGACAGGTTGCTGATAGTTTTCGAGATGTTGCCGGCCTGGTTTCAGCCAACATTGGCCTGGATAATTTATTGGAAAAAATCCTGGTTGAATTGGAAAGGAACCTTCCCTGCGAAGTTGCCGCCATCTGGCTGGTCGAAGAATCGTACACATCGAACAATTCGGACGGCCATTACTTACGATTAGCAGCAGTACACGGCGCTCCGGCAGAAAAAATTACCCAATCCATCGAGGAATTTCCCGAGGTGAAAGCCTTTCTGGAAAAAGTACTCGAGATGGATGATCCCAACGTGCGCTCACCACTCGACCCTTTAGGGCCGTTAGGAAAAGCGATGGATTTCCCCCAAAATTACTCCTCAATTGCGGCACCGCTCCGTGCTGGAGAAGAACCCTTGGGCATCCTGACCCTGGCTCACTCCACCTCAGGCCGTTATGGGAGCGAAGCCCAATTAATTTCTGCCACATTTGCAAATTACGCAGCAGTCGCCATTCAAAACAACCGGTTCTATGCTTCTTCACAAGAACAAGCCTGGATTTCCACAATTCTGTTGCAAGTGGCCGAAGCCAGCCAATCGGTATTCACCGTTGAAGAATTATTTGACACAATGGCGCGCCTGACGCCCCTGCTCATTGGGGTAAAACACTGCGCCTTATTTGCATGGAATGAAGCCCGCCAGGAATTCAACCTGAAATCTCATTACGGCTTAGACTTGCCCCTAAAAATTGATTTAACGCTGGGAAGTGATGTACCAGCCATGCAGCAATTGCTCACCACCAGAACTGCCGTTTTCGTTGATGATGCGCTTCACGATCTACAAATCCCCGCGGCAGCCGTCTCGGAAAACAACGGTACCCTGGTCTTGCTGCCTTTATTAGCCCGAGGTCAAATATTAGGCGCATATCTGGTGGGACACCAGGTAATCCAATCAAATACGCGCTTCTTTGATCAGCAAACGTTATCCATTTTGCAAGGCATTGCACAGCAAATTTCGATAGCTGCTGAAAATATTCGCTTGATTGAAGCCCGGCAAGAAGAAGCGTACGTAACTGCCGTTTTGTTACAGGTAGCTCAAGCAGTGGTAAGCCAGAATGATCTGGGCGATATTCTGGATACCGTGATTCACTTGATGCCTATCTTAGTTGGAATTGATGCTTGCGCAATTTATCTGTGGGAAGAGTCCAAACAGGCTTTCCAGGCAGTTAAAGTCTACACAGGTTCACATACGCTTGAACATGAGCTTGAAGGAAAATTATTCCCTCCAGGGCATTACCCCCTGCTGGACGCAGTCCACAACAATGACCAGTTATTTGCAGTTCAAATCATTGATCCCGAATTACCCTTAGAACAATGGTCCTTGTTAGACAGCCTGCTGGCGGATGAGTTTGTTCGCAAAGACACAACCAATGCCAATTGGGTAATGGGTTTTCCTTTATCCGTGAAAGGGGAAGTATTTGGGGTGCTGCTAGCGAAAGAAGCCAATGTACCCTCAGCTTTCCACGAACGCAGAATAGAAATTATCAATGGGATTGCTCAACAGGTTGCCCTGGCAATACAAAATGAAAAATTAAACCTGGAAATGGTGGAGCGTGAACGGCTCGAACGCGAAATACAGCTTGCCCGGCAAATTCAAAAAACTTTCTTACCCAACCGGATTCCAGAAATTCCGGGGTGGAACCTGGATATTCACTGGCAAACTGCCCGACAGGTTGGCGGCGACTTTTACGATATTTTCAAATTGAGCAAAGGCCGCTTGGGAATTGTCATCGCTGATGTATCAGATAAAGGAATGCCCGCTGCGCTTTATATGACCGTTGCCAGAACACTGATTCGGGCATTTGTTCAAAATTCGGACTCCCCTGCCAAGGTGTTGGAACGGGTAAATCGATTACTTTCGATCGAATCTCCGAATAGTATGTTTGTTACTGTAGTTTATGCGATTCTCTCCCTTGAAAGCGGAGAATTAACCTTTGCCAATGCAGGCCATAATCTGCCCCTATTGCTTAGAATTGCATCGAAAAAAGCGGAATTTTTACCGCGCGGCGGCATGGCCTTGGGCGTAATGAACGATGTGCGCTATATTGATCACCAAATTCCACTGGAAGAAGGTGATGCATTAATCCTTTACACCGATGGCGTAACCGAAAGCTTCTCTCTGGATGGTGAACCATTTGGAGAACAACGCTTGAAAAGTACCATTGAGCAAACTGACCAGGAGTCCATTCCGGATTTATTGGAAAAGATTATTGATACGCTCCAAAACTATCGCTCGGGAAACTCGCCAAGTGACGATTTAACCCTGGTGCTGATCCACAGAAAAATTAACGATTAAACAAAATTGCCAGAGAACAACAAGCCTTCCTGGCATATTTCATGCAATTAAATCCACAATTCAATTAAGTTGTGGACCTTAACATCACTCGATCTTTAATCCCCAAAAAATAAAGCCCACCAGATTTGCGAATTCGAATAAGGAATCGGGGTCGGTGTTGGTTCAACATCGATCAAAGCTGGATCTGCAGTACCTTGAGGAACGGGAACCAGCAGAACCTCTCCTTCTTTCACCATTCGCCCATAATTTCTGGCGAAATCTTCAACAGCCGCGGGAGAGGTTGCGTAAGCATTTTGAGTTTCCAAAAAACTGGCTGTTTGTTGATAATTCGCAACTTCGGTTGATATCTCATCACGATGATTCACAAGATTATTCATTTCAGTCAACCGGTTGTTCAAATCCATCAACAACAAAAACAGCACCAATATTCCAGCAACAATGATGATCTGCTTCTTTGAGATACGCAACAGGTTCATATTCCTTATCTTACTTCAAATGGTCATGATAGACAAGTCAACTGGGGATAAAAAAATAACCCCACAGAAAGTGGGGTTATAGTGCCGAAGGAGGGATTTGAACCCTCACGAGCGTACGCTCACTACGCCCTGAACGTAGCGCGTCTGCCAGTTCCGCCACTTCGGCAAGTGCCGTATCCGGCTACGCAGGTTATTTTAACTTTAATCGTGGATTTGTCAACCTTTTCACAACAAGTTGGTTTAAAATCCATTTTTTCACAAACATTCGATCTGTTTTACCGTGCTATAATCGAAATTGTATTTAAAAAAAGCTATGAATAATCTTTTTAACCAAATTTTTCAAATCCTCATTAATCCCCCCGGCAATTTAGTTTTCCATCTGGTGCTGGCGTTTTCGGTTTTGGCAGCTCTGCAGGCGGTATTCAATCTTACCGAAGTGACGAAAAATCAGCGCAGCCGCCAAATTATCGGCCTGTCAGTGCTGCTCGCTGGACAATTTTTCCTTTTCTTGGCCGGTTCTCTTTCCTGGCAACAATTTACCGACCCTCACTGGATCATTCCACCTCTCGACCGGGCAATATACACCATTTCATTGCTTTGGATCATTTGGATGTGGGGATTTTCAGAGCGAAACCCAGCTGCTGATACAGTCCACAGTTTGCTCAACATCGGTGTGGTTATTTTTTTTATAGTTACATACTTGAATTGGACACAATTCCCGGCGGATAGTCATTTTAATTCCACCATCTTCGATCTCTCCTGGACATTGTTAAACCTTGCACTCGCCCTGGCAGGGATTGCCCTGATGCTCATTCGGCGCAAGGGAAATTGGGGAGTTGGATTAGGATTTTTTATCATTAACCTTGCCGGAATCGGATTGCACCTCGCCTGGGCCTCGCCCAATGAAAATATCCCGGCTGCCATCCGGCTTGCCCAAATCTGCACCTTCCCGCTGTTACCGTCGTTAGCCAGGAACCTTTCAGTAGAAAAAATCGTTGAAACGGATGTGCCTGCTCCTCAGGTGGAATCGCTGAAACCCAAGACACATTACGGCGCTGATTTGCGCTTAAGTTTAAGTTGGCTGAATGTCGCTGCCCAATCTGTTCCGGAGAAAAAAGGCCAGTCCTTTACCGAAGCAGTATCGCGCACAATGATTGCAGATTTGTGCTTT
>JAJUJY010000248.1 GCA_029265085.1 Chloroflexota bacterium | reverse complement strand
CAGTTCTTCAACTAAGTTTTCGATTTTTTCTTTAGACACTCCCCAGTCCAGCACTTCCTGAAAGTTTGTTTTTCCTTTGATTGTCCGGTCTTCGCCCTCAGTATGGGGAATTTCTGTGGATTGATTAGGATCCTCTGAACTTGTTGGTGGTACTGGCGTTTGGGCTTCAGAGGTTATGGGGGAGAGGATTCCCTGCCCGGCGGTGTGGGTCTCTAAATAAGTGAGCTGTTCTGCAGAAAGCGTGGCAGTATTTTTCAAAATATCTACTGCGGATTGTAAAAGATAGGTATCCTCTAATATTTCATATGGCAATTGCTTATACCAGGCAACAAACAACCGGATTGATGAAGTCCCTATCTCAATATTTGCCTCTGGGTTTAGTGTTTCGAGGGTTTTTACCTGGAAGCTGGCAAGATCCAAATCAGCAGGAATATTAAAGGCTGTACCTAAATCCTGTAAAGGAATTTGGAATAAATCACTGATTTCTCCAAAAGTGTATGATCCGCGAATGTCTGCCGGATTATATTCACCGGTGTTTTCGCCACTGGTGAAACGCGCTGGAACTTTTTGGGATTCAGTGGACCACCATCCCATTGCTGTAGTAAATGAAATGGAGCCAAAAATTATCCCTAATACAAGAACTGCTAGTGATTTGGAGGTTAATTTCATGATTTACCTCCCGTTGAAAGAACTACCGTACCTGCCACCGGGCAGATATATTCTGAGGTGCATTTTAAGCAGCTAATACATTGATGGTCGCGGATCACTTTTTTCTCACTGACTGGAATATTCATAGGGCAAACCCTGTTGCAGGCAAGGTCCAATTTGCAGGTGGATTCATTTCTTCGTATGCTAAAAATACGAAAAGTATTGAAAATTCCTAAAACCGCACCATAGGGGCAGGCGTATTTACACCAGGGGCGTTCGATAGCCAGGCTGCTAATCAGTGTAATTCCCAGAACAATTAATCCACCTATGGCTACTTCGCTTGTCCAAAAATTGAACAGCGCAAAATATGGGTCAATATCTGAGAAGATCAGTTTCCCTGAGACTGCGGTCATGTAAATAACCCAGGCTAATACGAGGTATCGGCTGTATCGTAGTATCCTGTCAATCTTATATGGAATAAAGTGATTGTATTTGCGTTTAAATAGTTTTTTGCCAATCTTTCCCACCCATTCCTGGATCGTCCCTAAAGGGCAGACCCAACCGCAAAATGCGGGTCCGACCAGTATGGCAAGGAGAAATCCGGAAATCATCAAAATAAAGGAAGATTCATGGATTTTTTGTACAAAAGTTCCAACTGTTGCATATTGATAGATAGACACAACACCACCAAATGGGCACAATGCGTGCAGGGAAGCTTCACTCAAAAAGGAAATTCCCGATCCACTCTCACTCAACGTGTGATTTATTGCGATCAGGCCAATTAACCCAAAGAAAAATATTTGAACGGCCTATCTGAACCAGTGTCGATTTTTACGAAATAGTTTCTTACATACTCCTAAAGGATGGGATAGGTGTATCATAATCTTTAGATATGTATATTTTGTGAAGAGAATATGAAGATATTATAGAAAAAGGGCACGAAGCTTATTTTATATTCGCTTCGTGCCCTTCGTTGGAATGGGTGTGTCAGGTCCATAACCGTCCTTTATTTTTAACCTCCGGTTGCTATCTGATCTTCTAAAAGAATAGCAATGGTTTCTTCATCGAAGTTAATCGATGACAGCATAATGGAAATTTCTTCCGTTAATTTATCTTTCTCTTCGATGCGGATTTTTTCATTTTCCTGTTTCATAGTAGCCTCCTGAAAAAAATAACATGAATACCGGGATCGGATTTTCGTCCCGTTTTTACTGGAAAACCAGTAAACTAAACAAGGAAACCAAAAAATGTTCGGTTTCCTACCACTGGTTTGCATTCTTTTACCTGTCACCAGGTAATTTTCTGCGTTTCCTTGGAAATAAAGAGAAAGAAGCCCGTGGTATCAGGCTTCAGAGGCATCCGCTGATCTATCCGATTTTCCCCAATAAGGGTTAGCACAATCTTCGCAGAAAGGAACCTCTACCTCGTAATCTCGACATGTAATGTGAGACTCAGCCGCTATTTCTCAAATATAAAATTATTACTCAAGTGTTTTTGGACCTGACTAAAATATGGTAGCATCCTTTACAAGAACCGTCAAGGATTTTCCTTTATTTTGAAAATTTATTCGTCCAGGTTTTGAAAACCTTTACCAAAAACATCTCGCGCAGGATTGATTACAACAAAAGCATTTGCATCCTCGGTGTGGACGATCGTTTTCAATTCGGAAATTTCAGTTACTGTAACGGCAACCATCAAAACCTCGTGGGGTTTATCCGTATACATACCTTTTCCTTGTAGGGAAGTAACTCCTCTTTTCATGTTTTTTAAAATCGCCTGTCCAACATGTTTGGGGTTATCTGTAATAATCCAGACCAACACCTGTTTCCTTTTTCGGGAAAAAGGTCTTTGTTTTATGATTGGCGTGGTATCAGGCTCACTAAAGAAGTCAAATTTTGGGATAACTTCGCCGCTTGCCTGGTGTAAGCGAATGGTTGCCAGCGCCAGGATAACCATTGTGATATTAAAAACAATTCCCAGGATGATCAAGGTCAGGCCGGGAATCGGACCTACCGTGGACCGAGTGATCGCTTCTTGCCAGGATTGAGCGGGATAAGGATGTAGGAAAATTTTCATTGCCCATGCCAGAGCCAAGATCAAGTAAATCCATATGAAATTCCGCCGCAAACGACGTCCAATGGCTTCTAACATGGTAATTGGAAATTCGGGTTGTAACAGCGATTCGGCAAGATTTTCAGCCCACTCAGCATGCGGTGCAAAAGGCGGCACGAGCATCGCGGCAAAAAAATCGGTTTCCAGGAGTCTTGCTCGATAGCTCCAAAGTTCATAGTAGCGATACCTTCTGGCTTCAATCCATAAGAATATCGTTACTAAAAAAGTGTTAAGGATAATGATCCCAAAGTGATTTTCTGGACTGGAAAAAATAAATGAAATCGCCGCACCTGTGGCAACAACAGCCCAATTTGTGGTTGTATCTAGCCGATTGCGCCAGACATTACTACGCTGGATTTCGGCCCGGTAATAATGAACCATTGCGGTAGTAAATTCAGAAGGCCGTAATTCATACCCACGATATTTCCAGACAGGTTCTTTGGGATCATCTGATGGAGAGGGGATTGTCATTTGGTTTATTTGTTTATTACAACAAAAATTGTTTGAGGTTCTTCGTACCACTCTATCTTAGCGGACGGAGAGAAAATTGAAAATAGATGGATTATTTTTTCTTTTGAGAGGAAATGACTGCGCATTAACGCTAATTTTTCTCCCAAAGCGATCCATTTAACCCAAAAAGATTTAATATTTGGCTCTTCGATGATAATTTTACCGCCAGGTTTTAATACACGATAGAGTTCAAACGCAGTAACTTTTTGGTTTTCAACATGGTGTAAAGCGTCCACCATGATAACCCTGTTAAAAGTGTCTTTGGGGAAGGGTAATCTTTCAATAGGGGATTGCACTGTTGTCAATCCAGTGGTGTGATTCGCAATCTCTAACATTTTATGGGATGAATCAACGACCCATACACGGTTTGATGGAAAAAACAATTTACCAATTCTCCCCGTTCCACCTGCTGCATCCAAAATTAGACTTCCGGTTGGACAGTTCATTAGCTCAAGGAGACGCGGATTAACACCACCACCCATGAGATGGTCATAATGCGGTGCAAGGAATGAAAAATGGTCAAAAATTGGTTTGGGCAAAATATTTATTCCAATTTAAGCGTAAAGAAGAAATTGTAAAAATTCTTCATTGGTAATATTTCCAAAATACTCCGTAACATCCATATCTTGCAATGCATTTTGGAGGTCGGGGTAAAAGTAACGTTTTCCGATCAGTTGGTGTTCAATAATGGAGGTATCCCCAAGACCCAGGAAGTCTCCATAAATTTTGATGTTCTTAATAATTCCATGTTGAACATCGATTCGCGCATCTAGTTCGCCAATTGGAAAACGGAAGACTCTTTGGACATTGAATTCGGGTGAATGTCCGTAATTCCATTCCCATTTAAGATAGCGGTCTTGAACTAATTGATTGATTGAATTCCAATCGGATTGTGTTAAATGATATTGCGGGATGCTCGAACCATTATTGAAAATGCCATGGAGTAAATTGTCGCGGAATTCATGAATTGTGATTGGCTCATTGATAAATTCGATCAGGTTTGCAACGCGGCTGCGAACTGATTTAATACCTTTGGATATAATTTTTCCGGGTTTGACGTTGAGCGCATCGCTTAAATGACCCAATTCTGAATTAAATAATAAAGTTCCATGGCTCACCATTCGTTTTGCGACAATATACTGAGCGTTTCCAGATACTTTCCGTCCATCTACCAGAATATCATTTCTACCTCCTAACTCAGCAGGAATATCCATGCCATTGAGCACCTGAATCACAGGTTCTGTAAATTTGCGAAAATTATGGACATTATCTTTCGAGCTATTGGTAATGAAACTAAAATTTAAATTCCCCAAGTCGTGATAAACTGCGCCACCACCTGATAACCTCCGGGTGATATGAATTCCTTTCGATTCAACGTAGGTT